>JAKAPV010000033.1 GCA_021806845.1 Bacillota bacterium
CGTCGCGCACGTACTGCGCCGCACGTGCGCCGGCGAGCCGTCGCTCAGCCTCACCCACAAGACCGCCCCTTTCCGCCGGTGCGCAGGTCCGCTTCATGTAGTGTATAGTGTACAGCCTGGCAGCATTTGCCGGCTCCGCGGCAGCGCGTCGTCTGCAAGGAGTTTCACCCGCGCATCAAGAACCCATGGCCTCCAACCGGTGCCAAGGGCCGATCGCCCCGGGACGGCTGGGCCACTTGGGCGAGTGCCTTCGGTTCCTTGGACCCTGCCCGACGGGGGGCCCGGATTTTTATCGTTCTTGGAAGAGGTGGTGTCGGTGTACATAGGCGTACCGAGAGAAACGAAACCGGGCGAGCGACGCGTCGCACTCGTGCCTGAGACCGTCGCAAAGCTCGTAGCCAAGGGGCACTCGGTGGGGATCGAATCCGATGCCGGCACCTCGGCGCAAATGCCGGACGCGCTCTATGCGGCGGCAGGGGCCGAGATCCTGCCGGACGCGCAAAGCGTCTACGACAAGGCGGACATGCTGCTCAAGATCCGTGCGCCGGAGCCCGCCGAGATACCGCTGCTCAGGCCAGGCACCGTGCTCGTGGCGCAGATGATGCCGCTCCTTGACCCTGAGAGCGCGGCGCAGGTCGCGAAGGCGGGCGCCGTCAGCTTCAGCATGGATCTCATGCCGCGCATCACCCGCGCGCAGAGCATGGACGTCCTCTCTTCGATGAGCACCGTCGCGGGCTACCGGGCCGTGCTGCAGGGAGCCCTGCTCGCAGAGCGCTTCTTTCCGATGCTGATGACCGCCGCAGGCACCATCGCCCCGGCGAAGGCGCTGATCCTCGGCGCCGGCGTCGCCGGGCTCCAGGCCATCGCCACCGCGCGCCGTCTGGGAGCCGTGGTGCAGGCGTTCGACGTCCGCCCGGCCTCGCGCGAGCAGGTGGAGAGCCTCGGTGCCGGCTTCCTCAGCCTTCCCGTCGCCGACGGCGAGGGCGAGGGCGGCTACGCGCGCGCGATGGGTGCGGATGAGGAGGAACTCGAGCGCCAGGCGCTCGCCGATCCCGTGAAGAAGGCCGATCTCGTCGTCTCCACCGCAATGGTGCCTGGCCGCCGCGCGCCGCTGCTCGTAAACCGCGAGATGGTCGACTCGATGCACCCCGGCGCCGTGATCGTCGACCTTGCGGCCGAGACGGGCGGCAACTGCGAACTGACCGTGCCCGGCGAGGTGGTCGTCAGCGATGGCGGCGTGATCGTCGACGGGCGCCTGAACGTGCCCTCCGAGATGCCGCTGCCCGCAAGCCAGCTCTTCTCGCGCAACCTCGTGACGTTCCTTGACCACGCCTTCTCCGCCTGGATCGGCGATGCGAAGGACAAGACCCAGCTCGGCGCCCTTCCGGAGGGCGACGAGATCCTGCGCTCCACCTGCGTCAGCTTCGGCGGCGAACTGGTGCACAAGGCGACCGCGGAGCGCCTTATATCGATCGGTCGCTGACGGGCGCGAGGATCTATCACTCTGCCGAGAGAGGTGCTTTTGGTGCATGCGAACTTGCTGCAGGAACTCTTCTCGTTCCTGCTCGCCATCTTCGTCGGCTGGTCCCTGATCACGAAGGTTCCGCCGGTGCTCCACACGCCGCTGATGAGTGCGACCAACGCCATCCACGGCGTGCTCGTCGTCGGAGCCCTGATCGTCGTCGCCGCGGCCGCCGGCACATCGCAGGTGATCGTGGCGGGCCTCGCGCTGCTCCTCGCGACGCTGAACGTCGTCGGCGGCTTTGTGGTCACCGACCGGATGCTGGAGATGTTCCGCAAGAGTCCAAGCGAGAAGGGACAGGCAGCCAAATGACGAGCGTACGCGAAGCGGCCTACATGGTCGCCGCCATCCTCTTCATCATCGGCGTGATGCGGCTGCGCAATCCCGCCACGGCACGCTCTGGCAACCTCACCGCTGCCGCCGGCATGGTGATCGCGGTCGCCTTCACGCTGATCGGGTCCTCCATCTCGAACGTCGTGCTGCTGCTCGCCATGGTCGCGGCGGGCGCGATCATCGGCGCCTACTCCGCGCGGGCGGTCAAGATGACCGCGATGCCGCAGATGGTCGCGGTCTTCAACGGCATGGGCGGCGGCGCCGCCGCGCTAATCGCGCTCTCGGAGGCACTGCAGGCGCTCGCGCACGGCAGCTACCCGGGCCTTCCGGAGGCCGTCCCCGGCCTCTTCGACATGCTCGTCGGTTCGATCTCCTTCACGGGCAGCGTGATCGCATTCATGAAGCTGCAGGAGTGGATCCCCGGACGCGCCAAGGCCTTCCCGGGCCAGAACGTCGTAAACGCCATCTTCCTCATCCTGCTGATCGCCGTGGCCGTCACCGTGCCGATCGTGCCGGACGCGGGCACCAAGCTCATCCTCGACTGGATCCTGATCGTCGGTTCGCTCGTGCTGGGCGTCTCCTTCGTGATGCCGGTCGGCGGCGCCGACATGCCGGTGATCATCGCCCTGCTGAACGCGTTTACGGGCATCGCGGCGGCCGCCGCCGGTTTCGTGCTGCAAAATGACGTCCTGATCGTCGCGGGCGCGCTCGTCGGCTCGTCGGGCACAATCCTCACCCTGATCATGAGCCGTGCGATGAACCGCTCCATCTTCAACGTGCTCTTCTCGGCCTTCGGCTCGAAGGTCACCGCGAAGGGCGCGTCGGACCGCGGCGAGGTCCACCCCACGAACGCCGAGGAGGTCGGGATGCTCTGCGCCTACGCGCAGCGCGTCGTGATCGTGCCGGGCTACGGCCTCGCCGTCGCCCGCGCGCAGCAGGAGTGCAAGGACCTGATGGACGCCCTCGTGGCCCGCGGCGTCGACGTGCGCTTCGCCATCCACCCGGTCGCGGGCCGCATGCCCGGCCACATGAACGTGCTGCTCGCCGAGGCGAACGTGCCCTACGACCGCCTCTACGACATGGATGACATCAACCCCGAGTTCCAGCGCACCGATGTCGTCCTGATCATCGGCGCGAACGACGTCGTCAACCCGGATGCCCGCCTCAATCCGGGCAGCCCGATCTACGGCATGCCGATCCTCAACGTGGACCAGGCGAAGACGGTCATCGTGAACAAGCGCTCCATGGCGGCCGGCTTCGCAGGCATCGACAACCCGCTCTTCTTCATGCCGAACACGATGATGTACTTCGGCGACGCCAAGGGAGCGCTCCAGCAGCTGCTGCAGGCCCTGAAGGAAGCGGCCTGATCCGAGGGCCCGGTAGAAGGGGAGTGGTTCGACATGGCGGGCGGAACGTTCGCTCGCGCCGACCTGTCGGCGGACCCCATGGCGGCGCTCGCGCAGGAGCTCCATCCTGCACTTGCGGATGCGCAGGTTCCCTATGAAGCGGAGCGGTGTCTCGACTGCGGAAGCCAGACGGCTCCCGCCCCCTGCACGGCAGCCTGCCCGGCAGGCATCGATGTCCCGGGATTCATCCGCAGCCTCGCGCTGGGCGACTACCTGCGCGCGGCGGACCTGATCTTCGCCGAGAACCCGCTCGGCGGCAGTTGCGCCCGCGTCTGCCCGACGGAGGTGCTCTGCGAGGCAGCCTGCGTCCTCGAGCGCGAGGGTCGCCGTCCGGTCCGGATCGCCCAGTTGCAGCGCGCGGCAACCGACCGCGTGCTGCTCTCGGGGGCGCCGCCCGCGGCCATCCACCTGCCGCACAACGGCCTACGCGTCGCCGTGGTGGGAGCCGGCCCCGCGGGCATGGCCTGCGCGGCCACGCTGGCGCCGCTCGGCTACGCCGTGACGATCTACGACAGCAGGCCGGAAGTCGGCGGCCTCGTGCGCTACGCGATCGCCCCGTATCGGCAGGTGCGCGAGCCCCTGCCGCAGGAGGCGGACCGACTGCGCGCCATGGGCGTGCAGTTCCAGCTCTCGACGCCCGTCGAGACGCCGGAGGACCTCGCCCTGCTGGAGCGCGAGTACGACGCCGTATTCCTCGGCATCGGCCTCGGGGCCGACCAGGACGTCTCCTACCCGGGGGACGGCCTAGAGGGCGTATACGAGTCGCTTCCCTTCATCGAGGCGCTGAAGGAGGGCCGGCCGCTGCCGGTCGGCCGGTGCGTCGCGGTCGTCGGCGGCGGCAATACGGCGATGGACGTCGCGCGCGAGGCTCTGCGCCTCGGCGCGGAGGACGTCTTGGTCCTCTACCGGCGTACGGAAGCGGAGATGCCGGCCTTCCGGCACGAGGTGGTGGAGGCCATGGAGGACGGCGTGCGCTTTTCCTGGCTCACGCTGCCCGTGCGGGTGAACGGCGAGGGCCGCATCGCGTCGGTCACCTGTCAGCGCATGGAGCTCGGGGACCCCGACGCGAGCGGCCGGCGGCGTCCGCGCCCGGTGCCCGGCAGCGAGTTCGACCTTCCGGTCGACACGCTGATCAAGGCGATCGGCCAGCAGTACCGCAAGGAGTTCCTCGGCCGCGTGGGCGGCATCTCGGCGCCTGACGCGCCGGTCGCCATCGATCAAACCAGTGGTCAGACCGAAAACCCGCGCTTCTTCGCCGGCGGTGACGCGGTGAACGGCGGCGGGACCGTCGTCGAGGCGGTCGCACACGGCAAGCGCGCGGCGCTGGGCATCGACAGCTATCTGCGCGGACCAGACTGCCCGCAGGGGAGGCGTGGGCGGTGACGCAGCCGGCGCTTCAGCTCGTCCAGGGAGACCGCATGCTCACGGTGCAGCGCGACTGGTGCAAGGGCTGCAACCTCTGCATCCGCTCGTGCCCGGCTGGCATCCTGTCGCTGGACGACGGAGAACGCATCGTCGGCGAGGGCATCGCGCGCTGCAGCTTCTGCGGCGTCTGCGCGGCGCGCTGCCCCGACTTCGTCTTCACGCTCGCCCGCGTCCCTGAGGCGCAGATGGCGATGGGGGGACCCCAATGAAGCTGATCCAGGGGAACGAGGCAGTGGCGCTCGGCGCAGTGGCGGCAGGCTGCGACTTCTACGCGGGCTACCCGATCACGCCGGCCACGGAGATCATGGAGCAGATGGCAAGGCTCCTGCCGGCGCGCGGCGGGGTCTTCATCCAGATGGAAGACGAGCTCTCGGCGGCGGCCGCCGTGATCGGCGCCGCCTGGGGCGGCGCACGCGCGATGACCGCGACCTCCGGTCCGGGCTTCTCCCTCATGCAGGAACATATCGGCTATGCCGCGATCACCCAGACCCCCTGCGTCTTCGTCGACTCCCAGCGCGGCGGCCCCTCCACCGGGCTGCCGACGCTGCCGGCGCAGGGCGATGTGATGCAGGCACGCTTCGGCAGCCACGGCGACCGTGCCGCGATCGCCCTCACGGCGTCGTCCGTGCTCTCCGCCTACGAAATGACCGCCCGCGCCTTCGAGCTGTCGGAAACCTACCGTCAGCCGGTCGTGCTGCTCCTGGACGCAGTGCTCTCGCACATGCGCGAGAACGTCGAACTGCCGAAGGTCGAGCCTGCGCCGCGGCCGATGCCGGCACCCGGGACGGACCCTGAGCCCTTCGGCGACAATCCCTTCGTGCCCTTCGGCGCGGGCCGGCGCACCGTCGTGACAGGCCTCGCGCACGACGAGTCCGGACTGCCGAAGACAGCCGGCGGCCAGGCGCAGGAGCGCATGCTGCTCGAGCTCCAAGATCGCCTGCGCCGCGACGCCGCGGAGATCACGCACTACAGCTCCCACGCGCTCGAGGGCGCCAGGATCGTCGTGCTCGCCTACGGCATCACGGCGCGCGCAGCCCGCGAGGCGGTCGAGATGCTGCGAGCGGACGGCGTCGCGGCGGGCCTCCTCGACCTGCAGACGCTCTGGCCGTTCCCGGACTTCCTCGTCACGGAGATTGCCCAGGGCGCGCAGGCGATCCTGGTGCCGGAGCTCAACGTCGGCCAGTACGTCATCCCGGTGACAGCGGCCGTCCAGGGACGCTGCCGCGTCGCACCGCTCGGGCGCGCGGACGGCAATCTCTTCACGCCGGAGGAGATCGCGCAGGCGGCGCGGGACCTCCTGCTGGCAGAGCGGGGAGGGGTGCGGCGTGGCTAGGCTCGGACAGGACCTATCTGAGTACCTGAGGGCGGAGATGATGCCGACCGTCTGGTGCCCGGGCTGCGGGCACGGCATCATCGCGCAGGGCATCGCGACGGCGCTGCGGGAGATCCGGGCAGACCTCGACCAGGTGGTCGTGGTCGGCGGCATCGGCTGCTCCGGACGCACGCCCTTCTACATGAACACGGGCGCCATGCACACGACCCACGGGCGGGCCCTCGCCTTCGCGACCGGCCTCAAGCTCGCGCGGCCCTCGCTCACCGTGATCGTGGCGATGGGCGACGGCGACGCACTCGCGATCGGCGGCAACCACTTCATCCACGCCGCGCGCCGCAACATCGACCTCACCGTCGTGCTCTACAACAACTCCATCTACGGCATGACCGGCGGCCAAGCCGCACCGACCACCCCGCAGGGCTCCCATTCCACGACGACGCCGCTCGGGTCGATCGAGCCGAACTTCGACGCCGTAGAGCTCGCCAGGGCCGCCGGGGCGAGCTTCGTCGCGCGCTCCACGACCTTCGACTTCCAGGAGATGCCGCAGCTGATCGCGCGGGCGATCCGCCATCCCGGCTTCAGCATGGTCGAGGTGCTCAGCCAGTGCCCGACCTACTACGGGCGGCTGAACCACCTCGGCGAGGCGCCCGAGATGCTGCTCTACGAACGCGACCGCACGCGGCTCCTCGAGATGTTCGGCCCGCCGCCGGAGATCACGCGCGAGGAGATGGTCGGCCAGCTGCCGATCGGCCTCTTCGTCGAGGAGGTCCGCCCCGAGTACACGCAGCGCTACAGCGAGCTGTGCGCCGCGGCGGGAGGCAGCTACCATGCGTAGGGACCCCTTGCGCGTCCGCCTCAGCGGGCGCGGCGGCCAGGGCATCATGCTCGCAGGCACCCTGCTCGCGGAGGCGGCGATGCAGGACGGACTCCATGTCGTGCAGACCCAGAGCTATGGGCCGGAGGCGCGCCTGGGCGCCGCGAAGTCGGAGGTCGTGATCTCGACCCGCGACATCGCCTTCCCGGAGGTGCTCGTGCCGGACCTCGTGCTCTGCCTCTCCCGCGACGCGTACCTGAAGTTCGGCCGCAAGGTGGCGGACGGCGGGGTCGTGCTCCTGGAGGAGGCGATCCTGAAGGACGTGCCCGACGCGAAGGGGCAGGTCCTGCCGCTGCGGGCGACGGCGCGCGACCTCGGGAACGAACTCTCCCTGAACGTCGTGGGCCTGGGCGCCCTCGTCGCCATCACGCAGGCCGTATCGCGCGACGGCCTCCGGTCAGCGCTGCGCCACCGCATGAAGCCGGAGTACCTCGATCTCAATATCGGCGCGCTGGAGGCTGGCTTCGCCCTTGGCGAAGCGATCCAGGCGCGCGCCTGACCGGCGCTGCGAGGGGGCGGCACGCGCCGCCCCCTCGCTGTGCACATTTTTGTGCGCAGGGAATTCTACCTCCGCTGGAGAATGGGCTTGGCCGGTGGACGCTCCACGGAAGGATGGATCTCATGGGTGAGACCGCGTGGCTCGATGACCTCGGCCGCTACATCAATCCCGGCATTGCCCGGGCCTACAGCTTCCTCGGCGTGCTCTCGCCCGAGGTGCGGGCGCAGGGCGCGTTCGTCTACGACGCACAGGGCGACCGCTACGTCGACATGGGCGGCGGCTACGGCGTGATGGTGCACGGCTATCTGCACCCGCGCATCGTCGCCCGCGCCAAGGCGCAGCTCGACAAGATCGCCTTGCCGTCTCGCTCGCTGCCGGTCCTCGAACCGATCGAACTGGCGCGCCGCCTGGCGGAGATCACGCCCGGCGACCTGCAGTACAGCTTCTTCTGCAACTCGGGCGCCGAGGCGAACGAGGCCGCGCTCAAGTTCGCGCGCCTGAGGACCCGCCGCGCGGGCTTCGTCTCCGCACACGGCGCCTTCCACGGCAAGACCTTCGGCGCGCTCTCCGTGAGCGGCCGGGACCTCTACAAGGATCCCTTCCGGCCGCTCCTGCAGGACGTGCAGCTCGTGCCCTACGGAGACGCGGAGGCACTGCGGGCCGTGGTGGACGAGCAGACGGCTGCCGTGATCCTGGAGCCGATCCAGGGCGAGGGAGGGGTCATCGTCCCGCCCCAGGGCTACCTGCGCGCCGCGCGCGAGATCTGCGACCGAGCCGGCGCCATGCTGATCTTCGACGAAGTGCAGTCCGGCATGGCCCGCACCGGCCACTACTTCGCCTGCGAGCACGAGGGCGTGACGCCCGACTTCCTCACTGTCTCGAAGGCGCTGGGCGGCGGCATCATGCCGATCGGGGCCTGCGTCGGCACGCCGTCCGCGATGGGCTTCCTCGACGAGATGCCGCTCATCCACACCTCGACCTTCGGCGGCGGCGGCGGCGGCGGCGCGCCGCTGACGACGGCCGTAGCGTGCGAGGCGATCGACGTAATGCGCGACGAGGACTTCTGCGGCCAGGCGCGCGAGAAGGGCGCCATCTTGCGCGAGGGGCTCCTGCGCATCCAGGCGGAGTTCCCGGAGGTCATCTCGGACGTGCGCGGCCGCGGTCTCATGCTGGGCCTCGAGACGGCGCGCGAGGGAGTGGGGGGCATGCTGATGTCCGAGCTCCTGCACCGCAAGGTCCTGGCGCTCTGGACGCTCAACAACGAGCGCGTCCTGCGCATGATCCCGCCGATTGTCATCGCGGTCGAGACGATCGAGGAAGTGCTTCGCACCGTGCGCGAGGCGGCCGCAGAGGTCGCCCTGGTCGCCGCAGATCTGTAAGGGGGCAGAGCATGCCGTACGTCGAGGTGACGCGCGTCGTGAAGGCGGATCCGGCCGCCGTCTACGAGGCGCTGAGCGACATGGAATCCTTTCCGCGCTTCATGGAGAACGTCAACGAGGTGAAGGTGCTCCGGCGTGAAGGCAACACCACGGAGTCGAGCTGGCACGTGACGCTGCAGGGCGCGCCCTTCCGCTGGGTGGAAACCGACACATTCCTGCCGCAAGAGGGAAGGATCACCTACCGGCAGATTTCCGGCGACCTCAAGAAATTCGAGGGGGAGTGGCGCATCGTGCCCGTGGAGGGCGGCGCGAGCGTCACGCTGACGACCGATTTCGAGTTCGGCATGCCGATGATCGCGTCGCTCTTCAATCCGGTCGCGAAGCTGATTCTGCGCCGCAACGCGGAGGCGATGCTCACGGCGCTGCAGGACGACCTGCAGTCCAGCTGAACGCCCGCGGTCGTGCCGGCGAAGATTGCTAGTTCGCAACGGAACAGGTAGCAATTCGAAGAGATCGCGAGCGGTTTCGAGCGAAACGGTCACAGATCTCTTCTCACTCGTCCTTAGGTTGCCCTTTTGCGGGTTTTTCCGTCCGTTTGTTGACAACCATCTGACATGTCTCTACAATGCAGCAAGATGAACCTGCAGTCAGGGGGTTGATACATGAACGCACTGGGCCGGCACATCCTGGCCGAGGTGTACGGTTGCGACCGTGCGGTTCTCAACGATCCCGAGCGGGTCGAGAGAATCCTCGTCGCCGCGGCGCTGGAGTCTGGTGCTGAGGTCCGGGAAGTAGCCTTCCATAAATTCAGCCCGCAGGGCGTCAGCGGCGTCGTGGTCATCTCGGAGTCGCACCTCGCGGTACACACCTGGCCGGAGCTCGGATACGCTGCCGTGGATGTGTTCACCTGCGGGGACCGCGTCGAGCCGTGGGATGCCTGTAACTACATTGTGGAGCATTTCCGCGCACAGAGTGTAACGGCGACAGAGACGAAGCGCGGCGTCTTCGCCGGTGTGGAAGCTGAGGTCGGCTAGAGCCATATCGACGCGCCCCGGTCGACCGACCGGGGCGCATCATCTTTGAGAGGGGACCACCAGCATGGAACGCACCTTCTTCGCGATCAAGCCGGACGGCGTCGGACGCGGTCTCGTCGGCGAGCTGCTCGCGCGCCTCGAACGCAAGGGCCTGCGCCTCGTCGGCCTGAAGCTGATGCAGGTCACGCCGGAGCTTGCGCGCGAGCACTACGCGGCACACAGCGAAAAGCCCTTCTTCCAGGGCCTCGTGTCCTTCATCACGTCGGGACCGATCGTCGCGACCGTCTGGGAGGGCCGCGAGGCGGTCAGCGTCGTGCGGGCCCTGATGGGCGCCACCGATCCGGCGAAGGCCGCCCCCGGCACGCTGCGCGGGGACTACGGCCTCTCCATCTCGAGCAATCTCGTGCACGGGTCGGACGGCCCGCAGGCCGCGGAGCGCGAGATCTCCCTCTTCTTCTCGCCGGGCGAGCTCGTCGGCGCCGCGCGGCCGGAGGAGACCTGGATCTACGCCGGGGAGTAGCATGATCGCGATCATCGGGGGCACCGGGGTATACCAGCTGCCCGGCGCCGAGACCGAGGAGCGAGAGCTGGAAACGCCGTACGGGACGATCGGCGTCACGCTGCGCCATCTTCCGGACGGCCTGGACATCGTCTTTGCGGCACGGCATGGCAAGGGCCACGCCGTGCCGCCGCACCGTCTGCCGAGCCGCGCCTTGCTTTGGGGACTGCGCGACATGGGCGTAACGGGCATCCTGTCGACATCGGCCGTCGGCGCCCTGACGACCGATCTGCCACCCGGCACCCTCGCCCTGCTCGGAGACTTCATGGACTTCACGAAGTCCCGTCCGACGACCTTCCACGACGGCCCCGGCGTCGTCCACGTCGACGTCACCGAGACATACTGCCCGACACTGCGCGGCGCGCTGCGCGATGTCGCCGCCCGCATGGGCGTCCCGCTCTACCCGCGCGACGTCGTCTACGTCTGCACGGAGGGCCCCCGCTTTGAGACACCGAGCGAGATCCGGGCCTACCGCATGCTGGGCGGCGACGTCGTCGGCATGACGCAGGTGCCGGAGGCGGTGCTGGCGCGAGAGCTCGGCATCCACTACGCCGGCGTCGCGCTCGTGACGAACCTCGCCGCCGGGATCGAGGGCAGCCGCCCCTCGCACCATGAGGTCCTCGACCTGATGGGGAGGAGCGGCGAGACGGTCGCGCGGCTCCTGCTGCAGGCGGCGGCCGAGATCGGGGAGAATCCAGACTGCAGCCATTGCCCGAAGTCGGAGGGGATGTCTTGAGCGAACTCGGAGCCCGCCGCATCGCCTGGGCGGAAGAACACATGCCGATCCTCGCCCGCCTCGTGAAGGAGCGCCAGCCGCAGGCGCCCCTGCGCGGGCAGCGCGTCGGCATGGCCCTGCACCTCGAAGCGAAGACGGCGCGTCTCGCGCTCGCGCTGCAGGAGCTCGGGGCGGAGGTCGCGATCGCCGGATCGAACCCGCTTTCGACGCAGGATGCCGTCGCCCAGGCGCTCGCGCAGCAGGGCGTGCACGTGCACGCGCGGCATGGCGCCAGCGCGGAGGAGTATTTCGGCTACCTCGACGCGGTCCTCGACCACCGTCCGACGCTCGTCATCGACGACGGCGGCGACCTCCTGACGCGTCTGCACCTGCGCCGCCCGGAACTCCTCGAGAACGTGCGCGGCGCGGCGGAGGAGACGACGACGGGCCTTGTGCGCCTGCGCGCGATGCACGCGGACGGCATGCTGCGCGTGCCCGTGATCGCGGTGAACGACGCGAAGATGAAGCACCTCTTCGACAACCGCTTCGGCACGGGCCAGTCGGTCGTCGAGGCGATCATGGGCTCCACGAACCTGACGATCGCGGGGCGCTACGCCCTCGTTGTCGGCTTCGGCCAGTGCGGCAAGGGCGTCGCGCAGCGCCTGCGCGGCCTGGGAGCCCGCGTCGGCGTCGTCGACATCGATCCTGTCAAGCTGAACGAGGCCTGGCTCGACGGCTATGAGGTCAGCACGATGGCGGAGCTCGCGCCGAAGGCGGACATCGTCGTGACAGTGACGGGCGCGCTGCGGGTCGTGCGCCGCGAGCACCTCGAGAAGATGCGCGACGGCGTCCTGCTCGCAAACGCCGGCCACTTCGACGTCGAGATCGACAAGGGCGCCCTAAGCGACATGTGCGGCGCCCCGGAGCCCGCGAGGGAAAACGTCGAGCGCTATACGGCCCCGGACGGCCGCCGCTTCTACCTGCTCGGCGAAGGGCGCCTCGTGAACCTCGCCGCCGGCGACGGCCACCCGGCGGAGATCATGGACCTCTCCTTCGCAGTGCAGGCGCTCGCTCTCCTGCACCTCGCAGCGCAGCCGATGGCACCCGGCGTGCACCAGTTCCCCGAGAGCCTCGACCAGGAGGTGGCACGCCTCTCGCTCGAGGCGCGCGGCATCGGTCTTGAGCAGGAGACCGAGGAACAGGCGCGCTACCGGGCTTCCTGGCAGGAGGGGACCGCATGATCCGCCTCACCGGCGCCACTGTGCTGACGCCGGATGTCGAGCACCCGCAGGGCGTCCTCTGCATGGACGGGAAGCGCATCGTCTACGCCGGCCCCGCCGCGGGCGCGCCGCCCGCTGCGCCGGACGACGAGGTCGTGGACCTTCCCGGCCGCGCCGTCATTCCGGGCTTCGTCAACCCGCACACCCACCTTGCCATGCAGCTGATGCGCGGCATCGCCGACGACGTTGCGCTGCAGCCCTGGCTGCAGGAGCACATCTGGCCCGTCGAGGAGCGGATGGGCGAGGAGGGAGGCGCGCTCGAGCAGCACGTCCTCGCGGGATCCCGACTTGCGCTCCTGGAGGCGGTCGCCGCCGGCGTCACCGCCGTCAACGACATGTACATGGCGATGGACCGCGTCGCGGAGGCGATCGGCGAAGCCGGCATCCGCGGCGTGATCACGCGCGGCATCGTCGGCCACACCGACCCCGAGCGGCGCAAGCTGCGGCTCGGCAGGGAGCTCTATGAGCGGTGGCAGGGCGCCTACGGCGGGCGCATCCAGGTCGCCCTGGGCCCCCACGCGCCTTACACCTGCTCGATGGACTACCTCGGCGAGGTGGCGCAGGCCGCGCACGACCTCGGCGCGCGCATCCACATCCATCTTGCGGAGACGCACCAGGAGACCGCTGATCTCGCGGCGCAGGGCCTGACGCCGGCGCATGTGCTGCTCGACTCCGGCCTCTCCCGGCAGCACGTGATCGCGGCGCACTACGTCGCGCCCGCGGAGTCCGACTTCGCCCTGCTCGAGCACATGCACGTCGGCATCGCCCATTGCCCGATCTCCAACCTCAAGCTCGGCTGCGGCTTCGCGCCGGTCGCGCGCCTGCGCGAGCATGGCATCCCGGTCGGCATCGGTTCCGACGGCGCCGCGAGCGCGAACGTCCTCGACCCCTTCCTCGGCATGAAGGCCGCCGCCTGGATGGCCAAGGGCAACAGCCAGGACCCGACGCAGCTCCCCGCCCGCACGGTGCTGCGCATGGCCACCTATGAGGGGGCCCTCGCGCTCGACCTCAACGACGTGGGCCTGCTCGCACCGGGCTACCAGGCGGACGTCGTCGTCGTCGACCTGCGAGCGACCCACCTGCAGCCCGTGTTCGATGTCTTCTCGGCGCTCGTGTACACCGCGACGGCCCGCGACGTCGAGCGCGTCTACGCGAGCGGCAAGCTCATCTACCAGGAGGGCCGCCACCTCGCAGTCGACCGCGAAGCGATCCTTGCCGAGGCCCGCGGCGCCGCGGAGCGCGTAACGCAGCAGGCGCTACGCTCCTGAGATCAGACATAGAGAGGGCCCCGCGGCGCGACTTTTGCCGCGGGGCCCTTCGCTTGCTGCGCTAGGAGAAGCGGATGCGCGGATCGGTGACGGCGAGCAGGATGACGGCGATGAGACTGCCGGCGACCGTGATCACGGCGATCACCATGACGACGTTGTTTCCGCTTCCTTCCATCGTGCGCTTGCGTGCCGACGCAATGCGCCGCCGCCTGCCAGTTCCGGCGGGCGATTGGCTCTCGGCCCAGCAATTGTGCAATGCGCGCAGGCAGGCTCGTCCGCTTAATAGAGATATAGCGTACGAAGGTGGAGGGAGACGTCCTTGCGCAGACTGCTCTTCGACTTCGGCACGGAAACGGTCCGGATGACCGCCGACGGGAGCCGGCAGCGCAAAACGCAGGAGCCGGCGATCGTCGCGCACCAGGACGGCGGGAACATCGTGGCCGTGGGAGCGGCAGCGGAGCGCATGCTCGGGCGCACGCCGGACGGTCTGCAGGCGGAACGGCCCTTCGCGGCGGGCGGTGTGCGCTCGCAAAAGCTTGCCCAAGCACTCTTGCGCAGCATGATCGGCAGAATCTCGCGCAGCCGCTGGCAGCGGCCTGAGATCGTCGTCGCACTGGCGTCGGGAGCCACAGCCCTCGACCGGCGCGCCTTTCTCGTGCTGGCGCGGGAAGCCGGTGCGGCGCGGGTGTCGTTCGCGCAGCTTGCCGCCTGCAGGGCGCTCGGCCTCGCTCTGCCCCTCTTCGAGCCGCGCGGCAGCCTGCTCGTCGACGTCGGCGCGTCGCGGACCCAGATCGACCTCCTGTCGCTGGGGCGGACCGTCGTCTCCGCCACCCTGCCGGAGGCCGGCGACACCCTCGACGACGCGATCGTCCGCCGCCTGCGCGAGCACTACAACATGATGGTCGGCCCGGCGACCGCGAAGTCGCTCAAGCACGAGCTCCTGGGCGGGGGCGCCGACGACGCGCTGCTCTACGGGCGCGACCTCGTCTCGGGCCTGCCGCGGGCGCTCCGGCTGCAGCGCAGCGAGATCGAGGCGCCCGCGCTGCAGCTCGCAAGCCACATCGCGTCGGCCGTGCAGGACCTCCTGCGCGTCGCATCGCCCGAACTCGTCTCCGACGTGGCGGAGGCCGGCATCCACCTCACGGGCGGCGGATCGCGGCTGCAGGTGCTGCGCCACCACCTCCCGGATGCGCTGGGGTTGCCGATACACTGCGACGAGAGCCCGTCGGAATCGATCGTGCTGGGACTCGACCGCCTGACGGACCGCCGCGTGCGCGAGCAGCTCTTGCGGCGCGGAGCCTAGGCAGGAATCATCGAACGCGGAAGGGAAAGTGCTAGGCGCCTCGCCACGCGACGAGGCGCCCCTTTTTCTGCTCGTCGCGGACCGGCAGGACGGTGCCGGCGAACACCTGCGCCGCATACGCGACGTCGTCCGCGAAGCCGCGCGCGATCAGCCGCTGCCCGTGCGGGGTCTCGGCCAGCTCTCGCGGCAGGTTGCGAAGGGCCGCGCGGAACGCCGAAAGACAGGTCCGCATCAGGTCGTCGAGCCGCGCGCCGGGCAGGCGGGCGGCGATGGCCCCGGCCGCGAGTGCGTCCTCGTAGGAGAAGCCGCCGCCGGTTCCCGCGAGCGCGATGACGGCGCGCGGCGCTCCGCAGGCTTCCAGCCAGTTGGCCGCGAGGTGCGCCGTGCGTAGCGCGGCGAAGGCGGCGCCCGACGCCTTATGCGCCCTCGTCAGGGCGAGCGTGCCGTTGGTCGTCGTGAGCACGACGCTGCGCCCCGCGACGCGCCCAGGCGGATAGTCGAACGGCGAATTCCCCGCGTCGAAGCCCGCGACCGGCAACATCTGCCGCTCTCCGCCGAGCAGGGCGCCCTGGAGCCTCTCTCGCCGCGCAAAGGCGGCTTCGACCGACCTGACCGGCCAGATCTCGCCGGCCCCGTTCTCCAGCGCGGCTGCGCTCGTCGTCGCGGCCCGCAGCGTGTCGATCGCGACGACGGGAACGCCGAGGGCATCTTTGGCGCGTAGCGCCTGCGCCGTTGGACACGCTGCAAGCTCCAGGGGGATCACTCCTTTTTCATACGGCAGGGAGGAACTACGCGCGTTGGGCGAACTCTACCTCATCCGCCATGGCCAGACGGCATGGAACAAGGAATACCGCATGCAGGGAGACATCGACGTGCCGCTCGACGATGTCGGGCGGCGCCAGGCGGAGCGGCTCGCGCGGGCCTTCCGGGGCATCCCGCTGCGGGCGGTCTATGCAAGCCCGCTCTCGCGCGCGATGCAGACCGCCGCCCCCCTCGCGCAGGCGCAGGGCCTGGAGATCACGGTGGACGCGCGCCTCAAGGAGCGCCACTGGGGTGCCTACCAGGGATCCACCAGGGCCGAGGCGTCCCGGCTGTACCCGGAGGCGGAGGAGGAACTGCGGCGCGCTCCGCGCACCGCGCGCCCGCCCGGCGGGGAGTCCTTCGAAGACGTCTGCCGCCGCGTCGATGCCGCCCTGCGGGAGATCGGGGCGGGCGAGGGCAAGGTGGCCGCCGTCTGCCACGGCGGTTCGATCGTGGCCGGCCTGCAGATGCTCCTCGGCATCGGGGGGTGGCCGATGACGCGCTTTGTCATCGACAATGCGAGTGTATCACTGGTCGATCTGACGCCGCGCGGGGAGGTGATCGCGCATTTCATCAACCGGAACGAGCCAGGCGCTTGACGCGCCCTTTGTCGCGGTAGACCTGGAGACGACGGGATCGAACGCGTGGAACGACGCGATCATCGAGATCGGGGCTGCGCGCTACGAGGGCGGCGCGGTGACCGCCGAGTGGAACGTGCTGGTCGACCCGCGCCGGCCGATCCCGCCCTTCATCCAGGACCTCACCGGCATTACGGACGACATGGTCCGCGGCCAGATCGGCATCGCGGAGGCGATGCGGGGCCTGCGCGACTTCGTGGGCGGGGACATGGTCGTCGCCCACAACGCTCCCTTCGACCTCGGCTTCCTGCAGGCCCAAGGCTGGCCGGCAGACCATCCGAACCTGGACACGCTGGACCTCTACCGTCTC
>JAKAPV010000034.1 GCA_021806845.1 Bacillota bacterium
GAACTCCAGAACCTCCGCGCGGTGCACCCCGAGCCTCGGATAGATCAGCGACTCGAAGACCTCCGGCGAAATCTTGCCGACCGCAGGCAGTTCGATCACGCGAGCACCTCCTGAAAATGCAAACGCCGCTGCCCGCAGGGAGGGCGGCGGCTTTTCAGACCGAACTGCCGCTTCCCTACGCTGGTGTTAACCAGATCAGGTTCGAAGGGTCGGCGCGACTGCGCCTCTCAGCCCCTGCGGGCACCCCTAGCAAGCAATCTCATCATAGCATCCGGACCGGGTCGGCGTAAGGAGGGAGGCGGGATCGCCCTAGGCTTGGAGAGCCTCGATCCAGCGCCCTTTAACAGCCTACAAAGCGGGCCGCCCGGGCTTGGGCGGCCCGCTGCTTCGCGGCAGGGGCGCTCTGCCGCCGTTCCTCTCGTTCGCGGCTCTGCCCTATGGCCGCGCCGTCACTCGCCACCCCGTGCTGTTTGGTCCGTCCGGGCCAGGAAGTAGAGTGCCACGGGACGATAGACCGCGTGCGCGAACTTCATGAACGGCGCGAGCAGGACGAGTTCCATCGCGACGGACACGTGGAGCAGGAACACCCAGTAGCCCCATGCCGGGGCTTGCGGCAGGTAGAGGGCGATCTCGACGAGGAAGCCGGTCACCCCGGTGATCCAGAGAAGCACGAGCAGCGTCCAGTCCGACGTCTCGGATCGCCTCGCCGCCTGCCCGTCGTGACGCAGCCGGTCGACGATGAACATCGTGACGCCGTAGATCAGCGCGATTCCGGCGACCGTGCCGAGAAGGCGCGTGGGGTACCAGATCGCGACCGGGCTGCCCGTCGCCTTGACTCCGAGCAGCGCAAGGCCGTAGTCGAGGACCGTCGCCAGAAGCAGCCCGAGGAATCCCCACATGGTGGCCGCATGGATCAGCCAGCGGCGCCGGTACCAGGGCCGTTCCTCCTGCACCGTGGCGCAGTCGGCGCGGTAGCGGCGCTGCCCCAGGGACTCCACGCCGATCGCCACCCACAGTGCGCGCCATAGCCCGCCACGCGCTGCGCCATCGCCAGCCTGCCGCCGACTTCGCTCTCTCCTGGAGATTCCGAGCGCCATCGTTGCGATGCCGGCGAGGCCCGCGAGCGCCACGATGACCATCACCACAACCCCGGCCCTGTGGATGAGGCCCTCCGGAATGAAGCGGAAGAGCGCCAGGGAGGCCGCGGACTGGGGTCCGTGCGACGCGTACATGAAGAGCGCGAAGAACAGCGCCAGCAGGATCGCGACCCCGGTTCCCAGGACCGGCCTTGTGTACATCGTTCTGGCGAGCCGCGTGCGGTCGTAACTGGCGATGGCGTAGCGCCGTGCGGCGGCCATGAAGCCGCCGGGATCGGCCTCGGTCGGACAGGTGTCCGAGCACAGGCCGCAATGGTAGCAGGTCCATAGCTCCTTGCTCGAGAGGAGGGCGTCCTTCATGCCGACCTGGGCGTAGCGGATCATGCGCCGGGGGAAGGTGCCGTCGCTCTGCGCAAGCGGGCAGACCGCCGTGCAGTTCCCGCAGCTGAAACACGCCGAGACGTCGACGTCGCCGAACTGCTTGATGTCCGACAGGAGGCCCGGCTTTGCGAGCGCGCTCATGAGGGCACCCCCCCGCCCACGGCCGCATAGCTGAAGTAGCCATCGTCAGTGGGATCCTTCGATTCCGCGAGCATGCCGTAGCGTCGCATGCCCATGACCCAGAAGAGGACCTCGTCAGCGGGGCGGCCGAGCGCCTCCGCGATCTCCGGCACCGTGAGCGGACCGTCCGCGAGGACCCGCAGGATCGGGCGATGCATCAGAGGTTCCTCCCGGATGATCTCCCGGATGTCCCGGGTTGGTGTGTTGCTCATGCCGTCGACACCTCCACAAGGCGATCGATCATTGCGCGGATCTGGGCGTCCGTGTAGCCCCGCAGATCGATCGCGCCCTCTGGGCAGAGCGGGGCACAGCCGCCGCAGCCCTTGCAGACGGCTGGATCGATCTGGGCCACGTCCCGTCCGTCAGAGTGGGCCCTCGAGACAGCGGCGTACGGACAGGTCTCCTCGCACCTGCCGCACCACTCACACGCCCCGGCATCGACCGTCGCGACGAGCGGGTCGAGTTCCGCCACGCCCTTCTTGAGGATGGCCGCGCTCTGGGTCACCGCCGCGAGTCCCGACGCCACGCTCTCGGAGGAGTTCTTCGGCCCTTGGCAGGTGCCGGCGATCAGGACGCCGTCGACGACCGTCTCGACCGGCCGCAGTTTCGGGTGGATCTCGTTGAAGAATCCGTCGCTCCCGACCGGCAGCTTGAGGACGCCCATCAGGGTTTCGTTCTTGCGCGGCACCATGCCGGTGACCAGGACGACGAGGTCCGCAGGGATGGTGAGTTCCGCGCCCTCCGTGAGCAGGTCTCGCGTCGTCACCGTCAGCCGTCCGTCCGCGCCGCGGGCGACGGCCGGCGGCGCCTCTTCAGGGAACTTCATGTACACAGAACCGCGCTCGCGCGATTCCGTGTACATGAGTTCGTATTTGCCGTAGGTGCGAATGTCCCGGTAGAGGTGATACTGCTGCACACCCGCGCTGAGGCGCGCCACCTCGAGCGAGGCATGCACCGTCGCGGCGCAGCAGTACCGCGAGCAGTAGGCGTTGCCGTCCGGCTGGCGACTGCCGACACAGTAGATGTACGCCACCGTGGAGACCTTGCGCCCGTTGTACGAGAGCTCTCCCTTGGAGCTGTCGAGCAGCGCCTTGAACTCCGGCAGCGTCAAGACGCCGTCGATCCCGTAGCCGTACTCGCCGACCGCCGGCTCGTAGGTCTCAAACCCCGTCGAGACGACGATCGATCCGACGTCCAGCTGGATCGTTTCCGGCACTTCGCGGTTGATGCGCACCTCGGTCCGGTAGTTGCCGAAGCTGCCGGACTTCGCGGTGAGTTCCGCGCTGGTGAAGACGGTGATCAGGGGGCGCCTGCGCACTTGCGCCGCCAGCTGGTCGACGAGTTCCCAGCCTTTGCGCTGGTGGGGGTACATCGCGCCGAACCTCGCGACCCAGCCTCCCAGCTGCGGCTCGCGCTCGATCAGGTAGACCCCAAGGCCGATGTCCGCGAGGCCGATGGCGGCGCGCAGGCCCGTAATGCCAGCGCCGATCACCATGGTCTTCGGCGTCGTCTCCACCTCGATGGGGTCGAGCGGCAAAGAGAGGCGCGTGCGCGCGATGCCTGCCCGCACCAGCTGGATCGCCTTCTCGGTGGCTCCTGCGGGATCGTCGGTGTGCGCCCAGGAATCCTGCTCGCGGATGTTCACCTGGGTATAGAGGTAGGGGTTCATGCCTGCCCGCTTCGCCACGCCGCGGAAGGTGAACGTGTGCAGCTTCGGCGAGCAGGATGCGACCACGAGGCCGTCCAGCCGCTGGTCTCGGATCGCCTGCACCATGTCCTGCTGCGTCGCGTCCGCACAGGCGAAGATCGTGGTCTCGGCGACCACTACGTCAGGCTCATCCCTGACCGCTTCGCGGACCTTCGCCACGTCCACGTAGTCGGAGATGTTGCCGCCGCAGTGGCAGACGAAGACGCCAATGCGCCGCCCATTCATACTGGCACCTTCTTCGTGCGGTTCTCCTGTTCGAGGTGGGCAGCCACCTGGGCGACCGCCGCTCCCGCGTGCAGGATGGTGTCCACGATGTCCTTGGTTCCGGATGCCGCCCCGGCCACGAACACGCCCGGGATGCTCGTCTTGCCGGGATTCAGGTCCTCGTTTGGCTCTGCGACGTAGTAATAGTCGTCAAGTCCGAGCGGCTCGTCGAGGAAGAGCCGCTCCGGGTCGCGGTTCGGCTGCACGCCGACCGCCAGCACCACGAGGTCGTACTCCGCCTCCGCGATCTCGCCACCGTTCTCGATGTCCTCGTAGCGCAGGATGAGATTGCCGTTCTCCGTTTCGGTGATCTTCGCGACGCGTCCCTTGATGTAGCTCGCGCCCATGTCCTTCGCCTGTTGGTAGAACTCCTCGTAGCGCTTGCCGGCCGCGCGGACGTCCATGTAATGCACCGTCACGTCCGCCAGCGGCAAAGTCCCCATGATCAGCTGGTTCTGCTTTGTGGAGTACATGCAGCAGATCTTGGAGCACAGGGGGTTGCCCACCGTCTTGTCCCGCGACCCGGTGCACATCACGTAGGCGATCCGTTCAGGCACCTTGCCGTCGCCCGGGCGCAGGATGGTGTTGAAGGGACGGGTCGGGGCGATCAGGCGGTCCATCTGCATCGCGGTAATGACGTTCGGGTATTTGCCGAAGCCGTATTCCGGCTTGAGGTCGGCCGCGAACAGCTTGTAGCCGGTCGACACGACGACTGCGCCGACCTCTGCGTCGAAGGTGCGCTCGCGCATGCTGAGGTCGATCGCGGACGGCGGGCAGGCCGCGACGCACTGCCCGCATTCCGAGCAGACGCCGCAGTCCAGGCAGGCCCCCGCTCCCTGCAGTGCCTCGTCCTCGCGCATCGGCGGCTCGATCTCCGCGAAGTCGCGCGGTAGGGCGGCATGCTGGACATCGGCAACCAAGGGGTCATGCCGCGTGTACCGCCTTTGGCGCCCCAGCACCTCCGCCGTGTCGACAGCGGCCAGCCGGTCGTCGAGCGCGTGGAACCCGGTGAGGGGCCTGTTTGTCAGCCAGCGGTCGATCATGTGGGCAGCCCTCCGACCCTGTCCAACGGCGCGTGCGATGTCGGTCGGACCCGTCACGACGTCTCCCGCCGCGAAGATGTAGGGGATCTCGCTCTGGAGGGTGTGGGGGTCGACCTTCACGCTGCGGTCGGCGGCGATCGGCAGCGCAGCTTCGAACGAGGCCGTGTCGGGCAGCATCCCGATCGCGGCGATCACCTCGTCACAGGGAAGCATGAACTCGCTGCCGGGAACCGGCGTCGGGCGACGCCGCCCGGACGCATCCGGCTGGCCGAGCTCCATCCGCTGACAGCGCAGTCCCTGGACCCGGCCGGCACTGTCGCCGACCACCGCGATCGGAGCGGCGAGGAAGCGGAATTCCACGCCCTCGGCGGCGGCGTCATCGCTCTCCGCCTGGTGCGCGGGCATCTCCTCGCGGCCGCGCCGGTAGGCGACCAGGGTTTCGGCGCCAAGGCGACGGGCGGTGCGCGCCGCGTCCATCGCGACATTGCCGCCACCGACCACCACGACGCGCCGACCGTGCAGGTCGGGCGCGCGGCCATGGCGCACGCCCCGCAGGAAGTCGAGGCCGCCGACGACGCCTTGCAGCTGCTCGCCCGGGATGCCGAGCCCGCTCGAGAGAGGTGTCCCGGTAGCCAGTAGGACCGCGTCGAAGCCATCCCGGCGCAGGGCCCCGAGGTCGGAGACCGGCGAATTGGTTGCGATCTGCACCCCGAGCGCCGTCACGTTCGCGATGTCCTGCTCGACGACGTCCTGCGGCAGGCGGTAGGCGGGAATGGCATAGCGCAGGAAACCCCCGGGCTCTTCGGCCGCCTCGAAGATCTTCACCTCGTAGCCGTTTCTGGCCAGTTGCCAAGCGGCCGTGAGTCCCGCGGGTCCGGAGCCGACGATGGCTACGCGCTTGCCGTTCGGCTGCGCGGGGGTCACGCCGGGACCCTCCATCTCGCGGTAGTGGCGATCGGCGACAAATCGCTTGAGCCGCCGGATCGGCAGCGGGCCCTCGAGTTCGCCGCGGGTGCACCCGCTCTCGCAGGGCGCGTAGCAGGCCCTGCCGAGCGATCCGACGAGCGGCGTCGCGTCGAGGACGAGCTGGAATGCCTCTTCGTATTTGCCGCTGCGGATGAGCGACACGTAGCCGTGCGCCTTGATCCCCGCAGGGCAGTTGTCGATGCAGGGAGATGTGCCCGCGCGCTCGATCACGGCCTTCTTCGGGACCGCCTGGGGAAAGGGGATGTAGGCGGCGCGGCGCGCGATGAGATCCGCGTTGAACTGGTCCGGAACGGCCACGGTGCAGGCGGACTCGCACAGTTGGCAGCCTGTGCAGGCGGACTCGTCGACGTAGCGGGCCTTCTGGCGTACCGACGCGCGGAAGCGGCCGTCGCCGCCGCGCCGGATCCCCATGACCTCGCTGTAGGTCATGGCGGTGATGTTCGGATGGTGGATGGTGGCTGCCATCTTCGGCGTCGTGATGCAGCTCGCGCAGTCGAGCGTCGGAAAGACCTTGCTGAGCAGGATCACCCGCCCGCCCACGCTCCCCTCCTTCTCGACCAGCAGGACCTTGTAGCCCATGTCGCCGAGCTTGATCGCGGACTCCATGCCGCCGATCCCGCTGCCGACCACGAGGACGTCATAGTGGTCCATCTACACCACCACCTGTGCAAGGCTCTCGATGAATTCGGTGACCTGGCGGGTGAACGGCTCCGCACAGACGGAGCAGATCGCCGCCATCTTCACGCGGCTCGCGGCGATCCCGCGTTCCGAAAGCGCTTTTTGGGCCGCTTGGACGATGGCAGCGGAGCGGGAGCTGCAGTCAGAGAGGTACGCGCACTCGTCGCCGTCTGCGGCGATGAACACCCCGTCGAACCCGTGCTGCAGCGCGTGGACGATCCAGCCGGGCTGGATTCCGCTCGCGCACGGCAGGCTGATCACGACCACACCGGGGGAGTAGTGCATATGCCTGCTGCCGGCAAGGTCGATGCCAGGATCTGAGATCGAGTTCGTGGAGAAGACGAGGACCCGCGGCGTCGCGGTCCTGGGCATGTCGGTCACTTCGAGCCCTCCTTGCGAAGGTCGCTCTGGCGGCGTGCTGGCGCCCGCGATCCTGCCGGAGCACGTCAGGCATGCGCCCGCGGGGCGTGCGGCCTCGAGGCCGCCCGCTGCTTTGTCCCGCCGGGAACGGGATGACTGCTCGGCGCGTCGTCAGATGAAGAGGTTGACGTTCGCCTCGTCGGCTTCCCCGAGGAAGGTCGCGACGCCGGCGAACTCGAGCCCCTCGATCAGTTCGTCCTCCTGGAAGCCGAGCACGTCCATCGACATGCTGCAGGCGATCAGCTTGATGCCCTGGTCCCTGGCGGACTGGATGAGTTCCTCCAGGGAGGTGACTCCCTGCTGGCGCATGACCTTGCGCATCATGTTTGCGCCAAGCCCGCCAAAGTTCATCTTCGAGAGTCCGAGCTGACCCGGCCCGTGCGGCATCATGCCGCCGAACATGCCCTGCAGGAAGCGCTTTTGATGATGCGGTGCCGCCGTCTTGCGCAGCACGTTGAGGCCCCAGAACGTGAAGAACATCGTAACTTCATCGCCCATGGCCGCCGCCCCGTTGGCGATGATGAAGGCGGCCAGCGCCTTGTCTAGATCACCGCTGAACAGGATGATGGTCTTCTTCGTCGTCTCCATTCGGCAGTGCCCCCACACCTCGGGCCGCAAAGGCCCGACGAAGCTAATGTCCCGGATCCCGCTGCTTGGCGGCCCAGGCAGTGCTGCCGCGCGTGGCCCCGCCACCGCCGCAGCGGATGCAGTCGCAGGCTGGTTGTGAAGAAGGGCACATGCGCTGGCGAGCGAAGGCTCGCCGCCGGCGGCCCTGCCCTACTTGACGCGCCGCACGAACAGTTTGAAGTACCCCAGCTCCTCCATGACCCCCAGGTATTCGTGACCCGTCTTCTTCGCCCAAGCAGGCAGGTCTTTCTTCGTGCCTCCGTCCGTTGCCAGCACCGCCATGATCTGTCCCGGCTTGACGTCCACAATGCCCTTCTTCGCCGCCAGGATCGGCCCTGGGCAGCCCGTCCCCCGCGCATCGACCACCTTGTCGGCCTGGATGCCCTCTAGCTCCGTTGTCGTCATATCGACGCCTCCTCGCGCAGGCATGCTGGTTCCATGGTCAGTGTAGGAAGCCACGCCTGCGGCGCCCACGTCCGCCCGGTATACGCGCGGTCTCCCAAACGCCGCGGATTTGTGCCCCCCGTTGTAGCGCGCCAAAGCCAAGCGGCACCCCCACCCGGCCCGGCCCCGCGAGACGGCTGCGCCGTCACGGCCGGATCTCGGGGTGCACCGCTTGGCTTGCATCTCACTGCGACGTGGCATATGGCGGCGTGCAGGCTGATCTATCACGGGACCGGCAGGCAAAAAGGGAACTGAGGCTGCGCCGTCAGATGCGGCGCAGCCTCAGCTGCTGAACGCGGTGGTTTTCGCCCTTGCGCAGTACCAGTTGGGCGCGGTCGCGGGTCGGCAGGATGTTCTCCCGCAGGTTGAGGCTGTTCACGTCCCGCCAGATCCCCTCCGCCACCGCCGCCGCGTCCTGATCGGAGAGAGCCGCGTAGCGGTGGAAGTAGGAGCGGCTGTCCTGGAACGCGGTGTCTCGCAGGGTAAGGAAGCGGTCTACATACCATCGTCGGATGGTCGTCTCGTCGGCGTCGACGTAGATGCTGAAGTCGAGGAAGTCCGAGACGAGAACGCGCTGCGCCGCCCGCGTGTTTGGCCCCTGCAGGATGTTGAGCCCCTCGACGATCAGGATGTCGGGACGGTCGACGATCTGCCACTCGCCCGGCACGATGTCATAGGTAAGGTGCGAATAGACCGGGGCGCGCAATTCCGGCCTGCCGGACTTCACATCGGAGACGAAGCGGACAAACGCCCGCAGGTCATAGCTCTCCGGGAACCCTTTGCGGTTCAGGGTGCCGCGCCGTTCGAGCTGCGCGTTCGGCAGGAGAAAGCCGTCCGTCGTCACGAGCGCGACGCGCGGGTGGTCGGCCCAGTGCCCCAGGAGCGACTGCAGCACGCGGGCCGTGGTGCTCTTCCCGACAGCGACGCTGCCCGCGATGCCGAGCACGAACGGGACCTTGTTCGCACCGTCCCCGAGGAACGTGCCCCGCGCGCGGTGCAACTGCTGAACTGCTCCGACGTACAGGTTGAGGAGGCGCGAGAGCGGGAGGTAGATGTCCGCCACCTCGTCGAGCGCCAACCGCTCATTGAGCCCCTGCAGCTGCTCCCAGTCGCCTTCAGACAACGTGAGCGGAGTAGAGGCGCGCAGCTTGCACCACTCTTCGCGCGAAAACGTAAGAAACGGCGTGACGGCCTCTCTGCGGTCCTGCAATGCGGTACCTCGCTTATCAGTACGCTGGTTCTCTGCCCAAGCAGTGTACCACGCCCCACGCCTCCATAGGGACGCTACTGCGCGGCGGGATGCTCATTCGACAGGTCTGCGCCGCGGCTTCAGCGGGCGAACTGTTGCCAGAGCGGCTCTTGCGCCTGCCCGGCGTCGTGGCCGAAGAACACCTTGGCACCGGCGCTGCGGGCGACCTCCTTGAGGCGCTCGACACTGCGCATCCCGACGACCGGGTCGAGCATGGCCCCGGGCAGATCCTCCGTCCAGTTGCGCTGCGTGTACGCCGCGTCGATCGTGAGCAAGAGCGGCCCGCTCCCGTCCGGCTCGAGCAGCAGCGAGAGATGGCCTGGCGTATGGCCGGGGGAGTGCAGGAGCGTCACGCCCGGCATCGGGCGGTCGCCGTCCCGCACCGGCCGGAAATCGAGCGAGAGGTCGATCCAGACCGGCAGCTCCGCCTCCGCGCGATACGCTGCCACCTCGTCCGGATGCACCAGCACGGGGCGGCCGCGGAAGTTCCGGTTGCCGCCAGCGTGGTCGAAGTGCCAGTGGGTGCTGATCAGGCCGTCGAGGTCGGCGACCGCGAGGCCCTGGTGCGCAAGCACTTCCTCCACCGCATCCTCCGCCTGCATCTGCGGCAGGATGTGGTCACCGCCCTCCTCGCCCGCGAAGTACCGTTCGTTGCCGATGCACTCGGGCGGCATCCCGCTATCGACGAGAAAGATCGCGTCGTCTCCGCGCAAGAGATACATCCAGATCGGGACCCGCACCATCGTGCCTTCCGGCGTTCCCGTCACGAGTTCAGACTGGTCGATGAGACAGGACCCCGCACGCAGCATCCGCACCTCGCGCAGCATGCATCGTCATCTCTCTTTCACGCTGCGGAAGATATTTGCCGCCTGCAGTGCAGCACCTGCACCCGCGAATGCAAACGCCGTCCGTCCGGGCGACCGGGCGGGCGGCGTTCTCTCCAAATGTCAGGAGGCTGGCACCTTCGCGGGGACGCTCAGGGTGACCTTCGTCTTGCTGCGCAGCTTCGTGATATACGCCTGCTGCGCCGTCGTCTGGTTCTGCTGCTGGAGGTAGGACTGGATCTGGGCGCTCACGGCGCTCAGCGGCTGCGTCGACGCCGCTTTGATGCCGAGCAGCTTGATGATGTGGTAGCCGAACTTCGAGTGCACGATGCCGCTCAGCTGCCCGACCTTCGTCAGCTGCTTCGCGGCGTTCGCGAACGGCGTGACGTAAGTGCTGAGGGGGGCGTACCCGAGGTCGCCGCCGTTCTTGGCCGAGCCCGGATCCGTCGAGTACTGCTTGGCGAGCGCCGCGAACGAGGCGCCCTTCTGCAGCTGCGCGAGAATGCTCTCCGCCTGCGCCTTGGTCTTCACCAGGATGTGCGCGAGGTCGTACTGCGCCGGCGTCCGGAACTGCGCGAGGTTCGCCGCGTAGAACTGCTGGATTTCCGCACTCGTCACAGGCGCTGCCTTTACGGTCTTCTGCAGGTAGTTCTGCAGAAGCGTCGCCGTGACGGCGAAGCTCTGCAGCGCGGCCGTGCTCGACTTGTCCTGCTTGATCGTGGCCTGGAGTTTCGCCTGGCTGCCGTAGGTCGACGCGAGGTAGGACATGATCTGCGATTTCGCGGTCGCCTGCTGGGCGGACGTGAGGGTGAACTTCGCCTGCTCCGCCGCGTGCTGCACGATGTACTCGTCGACGAGCTCCTGCGTTTCATTGACCCAGGTGGTGCGGCTCTTGACTTGCGCCGCGGACGACGGGCTCAGCACCTTGATCAAGTTCACGCGCGCCGTGACATCCGCCTGCGTGATCTTGTGCGAACCCACTGTCGCCCAAACCGTCTGCGCGCTGCTGCCGCTCGGGGTAGTGCCCGTGCCGCAGCCGGCTGCCAGCACGAGGACGCCGGTCCCGACGGCCGCCAATATCGAGGAACGCTTCAACCTCTCAGCTCCTTCGCGGCAAGGGACCGGCACCTGCCCGTCCCGCTGCACTGCGTCCATCTTAGCGGAAATTGCTTAGCAATGCCTAAGTGCCGATCGCCAAAACCGACAGCAGGCAGCCAGTACATTGCTTGCCCAGGGCGGCTGGCCCTGATTCCCTTCGCCCGTGCGGGGTCGCGGGTGCCGGCTGTGGTAGAGTCAAAGCGTTATGTCGCAAAGCACATCGGAGCCGCTCGGCAAGGATCGCGACTTCCGCATCTACATCGGCGGCCGCACCGTCACGGAGCTCGGCTCGCGCATCACGCGGGAGGGCCTTCCGATCGTCGCCGTGCTTGCGGCGGGCGCTACGGCGCAAGACCTCGGCTACATGGCGGCACTCGGCTACGTCGTGGCGCTGCTCGTCGCTCCCGCGGCCGGCGTCCTCTCCGACCGCGGCAGGCGCAGGCCCCTCCTGATCGCGGCCGACATCGCGCGGGCGGGGCTCTTGCTCAGCATCACGCTGGCGGCCGCGCTCCACCGCCTCAGCTTCTCAGAGATGCTGCTCGTCTTCGGCCTCGTGACCGGCGTCTCCGTCCTCTTCGAAGTCGCCGATCAGGCCTTCTTGCCCGACTTTGCCGGTCGCAGCCGCCTGGAGGCGGCCAACGCCGCCGTGTCGACCGCCTCGGCCATCGGCGAGACCGGCGGTCCCGCCCTGATGGGCACTCTCATCCAGACGCTTGGCGGGCCGCTCGCGATCGGGGTCGACGCCGTCACATACCTCGTGTCCGCCCTCTCGCTCGGCCTCATACGCCGAAAGGAGCCCCCGGCCGCGCGCGCGGAGGCGGCAGGCTCCATGCGCCAGGCGCTGCAGGGCGCGCAGGCGCTCCTTCGCCACCCGCTCCTCCGCCTGCTCGCCATCGCCGTCGGCATGCAGAGCCTCGGCGGCGGCTTCTACGACTCCCTCTACGAGTTCTACGCGCTGCGAGAGCTGCACCAGAGCCCGTTTGCGATCGGCCTCCTGATCACCGCGGGCGGCCTCGGGGCACTCGTCGCCGCCCCGCTCGCACCACGCATCGCACGGCGCCTGGGGACAGGGCCAGCGCTCGCCGCGGGCGCGGCGCTCTACGGGCTCGTGACGCTGCTCGTGCCCTTCGCGCCGCCAGTGCCGCTGCTCGGCTTCCTCTTCCTGCTCGGAGCCCAGCTCTTCGGCGACGCGAGCTACACCGTCTTCGCGTTCGGCGAAGCCGTGCTGCGCCAGTCGGCGACGCCCGGTCCCTGGCTCGGCCGGATCACCGGGTCCGTGCGCTTCCTCGGCAACCTCGTGGGCGCGCTGGGAGCACTCGCGGCCGCCCTGCTGGCGGGCAGCTTCGGCGTGCGCGCGGCCCTCTTCCTCGCGAGCGCCCTGATGCTCGCCGCAGTGCCGTTCCTGCTCGCGGCTCCCGTTTTGCGCCAGCGGCGCCCTCCCGCGCCGGACCCGGCACATTTCGCAGGATAGATGCCCTCAGCGACCAAGGCGGAGGAGGGCAACGCAGGCCGCGAGGAGGCCGGCGACATAGAGCACGTCCGCGGCGCGCACCCGCAGCACGCGGTAGTAGCTGCGAGCGCTCGCCCGTTCGGCCGGCGCGCCGCGAAAGCCCCGCGCCTCCATGGCGATCGCGACGCGCTCCCCCAGGCGGATCGCCTGCGAGAGCAGCGGCAGCGCGTAGGTGACGATGCGCCGCAGGCGGCCCTCCCTGCCGTGGCGCCGCAGTGTCCGCGCCCGCCGCAGCTTCTCCCACTCCTCCTGGAAGAGGGGGAAGAAGCGCATTCCGGCAAGGGTGCCGTACGCGAACTTCGGACGCACGCCAAGGTTCTGCGAGAAGCTCGAGAGGAGATCCGTGAGATCGGTGGTCGAAACGAAGAGCACGGCGAAGGTCACCGTCGCCAGCATGCGCATGCCGAGCGCGAGACCTGCCTGCAGGCCGTAGAGGCTCAGCCGGAAGAAGAGGAAGTGCGTGTAGGGAGTGCCGGCCGGCGGCTGTGCGTAGGCGGTCAGCGTCCAGGTGTAGAGCGCGAAGAAGAAGGCAAACGGCCACAGGCGCGCCGCCGCCGCACGCGGCGTGAGGCGCGCGCCCAGCAAGATGAGCGCAAGCGGGAGCAGCGTCAGGTCGACGCCCTGGCGGACGTTCACCGTGAACACGAGCGCGAGCATGGCGAGCAGCGTCGCCAGCAGCTTCATGCCCGGGTGGAGCCGGCCGATCGGCGAAAGCGCCTGCGTGGGCGCGATGCGCACGAAGGACCCGGCGCCGGAGTGGGCTGCCCTCTCCTCCTTCCGCACGGCGGGTGAGAGGGCCCGCAGCGCATCCGCGCCGCCCGGATCGCCAAAGAGCGCAGAGGGAGTGCCGGCAAACAGGAGGTGTCCCTCCGACAGCACCAGGACCTGCGTCGCGTAGCGCCGTACGAGGCCCATGTCGTGCGTCGTGATCACCACCGAGCGACCGGCCGCCTGCAGCCCCGCGAGGCGCTGCATGATCGCTTCCTGGGTGCGCGCGTCCTGGCCGAAGGTCGGTTCGTCAAGCAGGTACGCCGCATGGTCCTGCAGGAGCATGGCGGCGACGGAAAGCCTGCGCTTCTGTCCCTGGCTGAGCGCGAAGGGGCTCTGCCGCTCGCGGCCGGCGAGGCCGAACTCCGCCAGCAGGCGGCTCGCCTCGGGCGGGACTGGGCCGTCGCCGATGTAGCGGCTGAGCAGGTCCTCTGCCACCGTTTCGTAGACAAACTGGTGCTCGGGGTTCTGGAAGGCGAACGCGATCGCGCCGTCCCCCGGCGGGCGCGCAACGCTCCCCTCGCCCGGGGCGTCGAAGCCCGCCAGCACGCGCAAAAGGGTCGACTTGCCGGACCCGTTGGATCCCACGATGGCGGTGAGGCCGCCCGCAGGAATCTCGAACGAGAGATTCCTGAGGGCGTAGCGCGGCTCTTCCCCACGGCGAGCCAGGCGGCGGCGCTGGGCCCGTTTCACGTAGGTGTAGCCGAGACCTTGCACGCGGAAGGCGGCCGGCCCGCCGGCTGGCGGCGAGACGGCAACGCTCGGAGGGGGTGCCGAACCGAAGGGGGATTCCTCCCACGCCGGCACGACCCCCAGTGCCTGCAGTTCGCTCCACCGCTCCGCAATGGCGGACGGCAAAGGGCCTGTGAAGATTACGCGCCCGTCCGCGCCCAGGGCGACCACGCGGTCGAGCGACGACAGCAGCCCCGCGAACTTGTGCTCGATCACGAGCGCGGTGTGCCCGGCCTCGCGTAGCCGCGCGATCTCCTCGAAGACGGCCGCCGTCGACTGCGGGTCGAGGTTCGCCGTCGGCTCATCGAGCACCAGGAGCTCCGGCCGCTGCGCGAGTGCGCAGGCGATGGCGAGCTTCTGCTTCATCCCGCCCGAGAGCACCGCGTCGAACTCCTCCGGATCCACAAGGAGCCCTGCATCGCGCAAGGCGGCTACGATGCGCTCCGGCATATCAGCCGGTGGCAAGCGCATGTTCTCGAGACCGAAAGCGACCTCCCGCCCGATCTGGAGCTGGCAGAACTGCGCCTCCGGGTCCTGGAACACGTAGCCGACGCCGCCCGGCCGCTCGATCGCGGGCGAACGCCACACCTCCCCCTGGACGTTCGCCTCGACGCTCCCAGGGATGAGGCCAGCCGCCAGCATCGCGAGCGTCGACTTGCCGCTGCCGCTCGGCCCGATCAAGAGGACGCCCTCGCCGCGTCGCAGCTCGAGGTCGGCGCCCGAGAGGGCCTCCTTTTCTCCGACATAGGAGACGCGGGCGTGCCGGACGCTCAGGAGCAGTTCCCCTGTCTGCGCGTCCGACAGGCCTGCGCTTTCAGGAAGCGTGGCCTTCGGCCTGGGCGATCGCAAAGTTGCGCAGCACGCCCGTGCGCCGCAGCGCGTCGCCGACGAGCTTCGAGAGGAGGCCGGAGAGGACGGCGCCGGAGACCATCGACGCGACCATGTATCCGATCTGGAGCGCTGCGGAGTAGTCGTTCACGCCGTAGTAGTAGTAGGAGTAGACGTAGTTGCCGACGCCGCCGAGCGCCGTCGCGAGGATCATGGTGCCCCAGCCGTAGCGCCGCCAGCCGCCCAGCGCGAACCCAACCTCGACGCCCAGACCCTGGGCGATGCCGATCGTGAACGCCTGGATGCCGTACGGGCTGCCGAGCAGGAACTCGACGAGCCCGCCCACGGATTCCGCAAGCAGTGCGGCGCCAGGCCGGCGGACGATGTACGGGACGATGCCGGCCGCGATCCACCAGAGACCGTTGAAGAGTGCCAGGACGACGGGATTCAGGGTCGAGGGCACGAACTTGAAGGCGATGTCCCACCCGAGGTAGATGGCACCCGAGACCACTGCCAGCACCGCCGCGACCACGATGTCACGGAGCTTCCACTGCATACGGATCCCCCCAAGAGCAAGATCGCCCGGGGCGGCGGGAAGACGACAAAAACGCGTCCGACTCCTAGGAGTCGGACGCGAGGAAATGACGTCCATCCTCGTTCCGCTTCTGCCTTCCCTACGCTGGCATTACCCAGTTCAGGTTGGTAGGGTCTGCGCCCTGCGGCGCACTCTCAGCTGTCGCTCCCCTAGGCAAGGCTGAGTCTACGCTGGCCGGCGCACCCTGTCAACGGCGGCACGTCCTGGGACGTGCCCTGGGACCGTGTCGGCAGGTTCGAATCCCGGTGAATCAACCCATGAGCCTCAGTATCCGCTTCGACTACGCGGTCGGGCTCGGCAGCGGCTTCCTCTACCGGAGAGAACACCTCGATTGCGCCGATGATCCGTCCGCTACCGTCCCGTACCGGGACGGCCCGGATCGTCACCCGCACCCGGTGGCCAAGCTTGTGCTTCAGCAAGACAATCTCCTGGCGAGGGGATCCGTCGGCCATTGCCTGCACCAAAGGGCATAATCCGCAGCAGAGCGGGACCCCGTTCTCGTCGATATGGTCTAGGATGCGGTTCATACACCGCCTGCCCACCACCTCGGCGGCCGTGAAGCCACCGATCTTCTCCGCAACCTGGTTCCAGCGCAGGATGGTACGCCGTCGGTCTACGAAGTAGACACCCTTGTCGTAGCAGTCGAACATTGCCTCGTGGAAGGCGTCCAAAGGTGTAACCTCTGGCTCCTTGGCCGGCTGCGCGCTGACCAAATGCATGATCTTCCCTTCAAACCCGACCGAGATCGGGGAGGCTACAGGTTCTGGCATCGGCCTGCCGAGCAGGAAGCCTTGCCCGTACGCCACGCCGATCTCGCGCAGCACCCTGAGTTCCCCAATCGTCTCAATGCCTTCGGCCACGACCGCAATTCCCAATTGCTCCATCAGCTTCAGCACCGCTTCGACCGCAATCCGTCGCTTGCGGTCTTTGTCGAGGTGCTCCACCACGTAGCGGTCAATCTTGACCATATCGGGCTGCACGGCGAGCAGCGTCCCCAAGGAAGCATGCCCCGTCGTGTAGTCGTCCAGGACAATTCTGTAGCCAGCCGCACGCCACTTGCTGAGCCTCTCCAGAGCATGGGGAAGGTGGAGCAGATCTTGCCTCTCCGACAACTCGATAGCCACCCGTTCCGGGCGCCACTCACTGTCCTTCGGATCGAGCAACAACCCTCCATAGCGCACGTCCACGTTCATGAATAGGGTTTGGAATACTGTCATCGACTG
>JAKAPV010000287.1 GCA_021806845.1 Bacillota bacterium
ACGACCTTCTCCAGCCGGCCGCCGTCGTCCAGCAGCACCACCTGCGTGGCCCAGCCGTAGGCGAAGTGCGTCACGGGCTCGGCCAGGTCCAGGTCGTCCGGCGAGGTGGTCCAATCGACCTTGAACTCACCGTAGAACTCACGGCCGGCAAGCGAGGCGAGCGTGCCGCCTGCCAGCTCCCGGCGCAGCTTCGCCGCGGCGTCCATGACGGCCCGGCCGCCCAGCATCGTGGAGCGCGACGCCGTCGTCTGGCCGGTGTCCAGCTCGTGCTCCGTGTTGACCTGGACCCTGACGCAGTCGGCCCCGACACCGAGCTCCTCGCAGGCGATCTGCGCCAGCACGGTGTCGCACCCCTGCCCCATCTCGGTCCAGGAGTGGTAGAGGGTGACGGTGCCGTCGACCTCCGGGCGCAGGACGGCCCGCCCGTACTCCGTGACGCCGTTGCCGACCCCCGAGTTCTTCACCGCGCAGGCGATGCCCGCGTACCGCGCGCCGCGGTAGGCATCCCGCACGGCGAGCAGCGTCTTCTTCAGGCCGACGCCGGGACCGAGCCTCTGCCCCGTGCCAAACCGATCGCCGACGTCCAGCGCGTTGCGCCAGCGCATCTCCCAGCCGTCGATCCCGACGCGCTCGGCCAGCCGGTCGAGCATCCCCTCGATCGCGAAGTTCGCCTGGTTCGCCCCGAAGCCGCGCATCGCCCCGCACGGCGGGTTGTTCGTGTAGACCGCGCGTGCCTCGACGTCGACGTTCGGAACCCTGTACGCGCCGCAGGCGTGACCGGCGGCTCGCTCGAGCACCTTGGCGCCCACGCTCGCGTACGCGCCGGTGTCGCCCACCAGGCGCGCGCGCACCGCGACCAGGCGCCCGGCCTCGTCGCACCCCACCGTGTACTCCATGACGATCGGGTGGCGCTTGACGTGGAAGCGCAGGCTCTCCGCTCTGCTGAGGGTGACGCGCACAGGGTGGCCGGTCTTCCGGGCGAGCAGCGCTGCGTGGCACTGGACGTTCAGGTCCTCCTTCGCGCCGAATGCGCCGCCGCTGGCGACCAGCGTCACCCGGACCTGGTGCTCGGGCTCGCCGAGGAACGAGGCGATCTGCCGCCGATCCTCCCAGATGCCCTGCCCCTGCGAGTACACCTGCAGGGTGCCGTCTTCCTGCGGCACCGCCAGCGAGGACTCCGGTTCAAGGAAAGCGTGCTCGACGAACTGGGTGCGAAACGTCTCGGTCAGGACGTGCGCCGCGGAAGCGAGCGCAGCGTCGACTTCGCCGCGCTTCACCTTCGACACCGAAAGCAGATTACCGCCGGGCTGCAGCGCCGGAGCACCCGCCTCCAGCGCCGCGAACGGGTCGGTCACCGGCGGAAGCACGTCGTACTCGACCTCGATGAGCTTTGCCGCCTCTCGGGCGGCATGCCGCGTCTCGGCGGTCACGGCGGCCAGCACATCACCCACGTAGCTCGTCGTTTCGCCCTCGGCGACGAACTGCCGCCAATCCCGCGTCAGGGCGCCCTGGGTGCGTTCGCCCGGGACGTCGCGCGCGGTCACCACGGCGACGACACCCGGGCAGGCGAGCGCTTTCGAGCAATCGATGCGCAGCACCCGTGCCCGCGGGTGGTCGGAGAAGCGCACGGCCCCGTGCAGCATGCCCGCTGCGGTCAGGTCGTTGACGTAGGGCTTGTCGCCCAGCGCCAGCTCCCGCCCGCGGAGTCGTGCGGAGCGGGATCCCACCCGGCCGCTGGTCTCGATGGCAGGCAGCGGCTCGCCCCGCCGGGCCGCGGCCGCCAGGTGCACGGCGTCGATCACCTTGACGTAGCCGGTGCAGCGACACAGGTTCCCTGCCAGTGCGTGCGCGATCTCCGTCCGCGACGGATCGGGGGTACGGCGGAGCAGCGCCTCAGACTTCATGACGATGCCGGGCGAACAGAACCCGCACTGCGACGCACCCGCGGCGGCGAAGGCGTGGGCCCATCGTTCGCGATCAGCCGCAGCCAACCCCTCCTGGGTGAGAACGGTCCTGCCCGCCACACGCGCGGCGGGCTGGGCGCAGGCCACGACGGCCCTCCCGTCCAGGATCACCGTGCACGCGCCACAGGAGCCCTCCGGGGCGCAGCCATCCTTGACGGAAGTGATGCCGCATGTCTCCCGCAGGAGCTCGAGCATCGTCGCGTCAGGTGGGATGTCCACCCCGACAGGCGTCCCGTTGAGCGTGAAGTCGACGTGCACGAGTTCGCCTGCCGGCTGCTGGACGCTCTGTGTCACGACCCTCACGCCTCCTCTCGCTCAACCGCCTCGCCGGGCCACCGAAACCGTCGTCTCGCCTGCCGCCGCTCCGCACACGCACCGGACGGCCGGGGCGGCACGCTGATCAAGGCGGCGCGCGGGCGGCGCGGGCGAGCCGGTTGCTTCAGCACTCGCCTTCCCGTGGCCTCCAATCCCGCGGCCATCGGCCATGCGTCCTGATCCTACCCTGCGCCGGAGATGCTCGCGCTGAGCGACACGGCCGTGCCTCTGGAACTCGATCGAGCGGCACTCGGTACGTGCTCACGAGACGAACCGCGTGCCGGTCTCGCCTCGCAGCGCCCGCTCGATGTTCTCCGGGCTCACGATCAGCGCTTCCTTCCCGCCCGCCTCCAGGTACCAGATGATGGCCTGCACCTTGGGCCCCATCGAGCCTTTGTGGAAGTGGCCTTGCGCGAGATACGTGCGGGCCTCGGCGAGCGTCACCACGTCCAGCAACTGCTCGTCCGGCTTGGCGAAATTCAGCGCCACCTTGTCGACGGCAGTCGTGATCAGGAAGAGGTCTGCGTGCAGGTCTCGTGCGATCCTCGAGGCGGCGTAGTCCTTGTCGATCACCGCCTCGACACCGACGAGCTCGCCATCCTGCTCGACGACGGGGATCCCGCCGCCGCCGGACGCGATCACGCTGAAGCCGGCCTGGAGCAGCGCCACCACTGCGTCGAATTCGACGATCTTCAGGGGGATCGGGGACGGCACGACGCGCCGCCACCCGCGCCCTGCGTCCTCCACGACCATCCACCCCTCCGTGTCCGCGTGCGTACGGGCGGTCGCCTCGTCCATGAAGGACCCGATCGGTTTGGTCGGGTTCTGGAATGCGGGATCGTCCTTGTCGACCAGTGTCTGGGTGATGATCGTGGCGGTACGCTTGTCGATGCCCCGTTGCTTGAACTCGTTCCGCAGCGCGCGCTGGAACATGTAGCCGATCGCGCCCTGCGTGTCGGCGCCGCAGTAGTCGAGGGGGACGGGATGCAGCTCCTGCCGTGACAGCTCCGAGCGGCGGAGGATGAAGCCGACCTGCGGTCCGTTGCCGTGCGTCAGCAGCACGTCCCAGCCCTGTTCGATCATGCTCGCGACGTGCCTGCTCGACTCGAGGGCCGCCGCATACTGATCGGGGACTGTCTGGTGCTGAGAATCCTTGATGAGAGAGTTGCCGCCAACGGCGACAACCGCGATCTTGCTCATGCTGTTCCTCGACGCATTGAAGTGGCGCGGCAGGCGGCGCCGCAGCGCAGATTCCTTCACCCCATGGTGAGCGCCATGACCGCCTTCTGC
>JAKAPV010000035.1 GCA_021806845.1 Bacillota bacterium
CCGTGGGATCATGATCTCGACATTTACGGTGCGCTGCCGAACTGGCAGGTTCTGGGCACGGCGTCAACGAAGCACATCCCGAGGAGCTTGACTCCTCGCGAACCTGCCTCCCGTCGGCTTCCAGTGGCCGGCCCGTCGCAAGACGGAAACGACGGGAGGTGGTGCGCTTGGCGATGCACATCGTGCTCTCGGTGAAAGTTGCTTTGGCAGCTCTCGCTTTGGCGGGCACCGTGGTTGCAAGCAGGGTCTACAAAAGGCGAAAGTAGCCCGATCGCAACGGGCTACTTCCGGGGGCCCTGAGCTAAGCCACTCTGCGACGGGTCGGACCGCCGGCAACTGGGAGCGTTCTTCTTCACGGGAGGCGCTCCCTAGTTGTCTACCCGGAAATCCGGCTCTCTAAACCCAAGGTACGCGCAGGACCCTGCAATGTCAATTCAACGACGGACACCATGATCAGTGGGAACACGAGGAACCACCGGCGTGGCCTCCGCACCGGAGCTATATGCCGCTTGACTTGCGAGTGCCCTATCCCGGGATCGGCGCCAGAGCCATCAGATTTCGCTCGCCAGATGCCATCCCTCGAGAGTGGCCCTCCCGTTCCAGGACCGGGAGGGCCACCGCGCGCGGTTCTACTTTTGTTGCATTCCCGTCGCCGCGGCGAGCACCGCCTCGGCATGCCCATCAATCTGGACGTTCTCAAAGATCTTGGCGATCTTGCCGTGCCTGTCGATCAGGAACGTCGTGCGCTTCGCCCTGCCGCCTTCGCTCAGGATCCCGAGCGCCTGCGATGCGCCGCCGCCCTCGTCGGAGACGAGCGGGAAGTGGAAGCCCTGCTCCTGCTTGAAGCCCTGGTTCACATCGCTTGGGTCGGTGCTGGCACCGACCACCGCGACGCCGATCCCGGCGAATGCTTCGAGCGACCGCTCGAAGGCTTGCGCCTCGCGCGTTCAGCCGCCGGTGTTGGCGGCGGGATAGAAGAACAGCGCCACGGCGTCCTTGCCGAGGTGCCCGTCCAGATCGCCGAGGTTTGGAAGCTGCGGGAACGCCGCCCCCTCAGAAATCTGCATGTTGATCACGCTCCTCCCCTTTTACGTTGAGAGGATTCCCCTAAAATTTCAAACCGCCTGCAGGCGCGCGGCGAGTTGCCGGAGCGCGACGCTCGTCGGCGCCAGAGGGAACTCGTCGAGCAGCAGCTTGCCGTCCTGAGCCAAGGCGTGCACGCGCGGATCCTCCTGCAGCACTCCCCACAGCTGGACGTCGGCGCCGGTCGCCTCGAGCGCCTTGGCCCTGAACTGCAGGAGGCGGTCCACGGAATTGCGGTAGCTGTGCACGCGGTTCACGACGAAGGCGCCGGCCCGGCCGCGCCCAATGGCACCGAAGCCTTGCAGGAGTTCGAGCGTGTCCGAGAGCGCGGCCGGCTCGTCGGCCGTCACGAAGAGCACGTTGTCCACACCCGCGAAGAGCGTCGTCACGTCGTTCCCGATGCCCGCGCGGGAGTCGATCACGACGAAGTCGTGCTCCGAGCGCAGCTTCTGCACCAGGGTCAGGATCGCACCGAGCTTCCACGCGGAGGGGTCCGAGAAGCGGGTGCCCAGGGCTCCCGGCAGCACGCTGAGGTTCGGCCGCACGTCGCGCTGCAGCACATCCTCGATCGTCTTCTTGCCGTCCAGGATGTGGCCGAGGTTGGGCTCGCGCGGCAGCCCCAGGTTGACTGCCACGTCCGCTGTGCCGAGATCGGCGTCAAACAGCGCCACGCGCGCTCCCTGCTTCGCGAGCAGCAGGGCGAGCGAGGTGGAGACGAAGGTCTTGCCGGTTCCCCCCTTGCCGCCCGTCACGAGGATCGCGCGTCCCTCCTTGGGCGTGAAGAGGATCTTGCTGAGCACAGGCTCATCGAGTTCCACGGCGTAGCTCGGCACAGGGCGCAGCGAGCGCGCCCGCACCCGGCCTCCCGCTCTGTGCAGGCCGTCGCGCTGCAAGAACTCGACTGAGGTCCCCTCGGGCACCCAGGGGAGACCGCCCTGGCCGCGCGGCACGACCACCTGCAAGGTGCGGCCTCCAGCCGCGCTGACCTGGCAGGCGACGTAGTCGTCCCCCCGGCCTTGGATGCGCATGCGGACCTGGACGTGGCTCATCGGTTCATAGGGCACGCTGCCAGCCTCCTAGGCGGCTCTTGCGCTCTGGATTCGCAGCGCAGGGAAGCGGTTCCTCCCGGATGCTGTCGAGCCGTGTCGCGCGCACGGCACCGTCAGTCCCGCGTGAAGAAGAACGGGCGGACCTGGCGCAGGCCAAACGCCTGGGGCCGCAGGATCGGCTCCGTCGACCCGACCATCAGAATGCCCTTGGGCGACAGGGACTGCGCGAGTCCCTGCAGGACCTGCTCCTTCGCCTGTTCCGTGAAGTAGATCGCGACGTTGCGGAAGAGGATGAGGTCCTGTCCCTGGGGGTAGGGGTCCCGCAGGAGGTCTTGGCGGCGGAAGGCAACCAGGCGCTGCAGGTCCTGGTGGACGCGGTACCCTCCCTCTGCCGCGGTGAAGTAGCGGGAGCGGCGTTCCGCGTCGACCTGGCGGAGGTCCTCCTCGCGGTAGAGGCCGTGCCGGGCCCTCTCGAGGCTCTGCTCGTCGACGTCCGTCCCGAGCACCTGGTGGGGGTATCCCGGCCGCTCCTCGGAGAGCAGCATCGCCGCCGTATAGGCTTCTGCGCCGATCGAGCAGCCCGCGCTCCAGGCCCTGAGCGGACGCGGCACCTGCGGCAGCTCCTGGATCAGGCTGCGCAGGTCGGAGAAGAACCGGGGATCCCGGAAGAATTCCGAGACGTGGATCGTCAGGTAGGACATGAGCTGCGGCGCGAGGGTGCGGTCCCTGCGCAGCGCATCCGCCAGTTCCTGCAGGTTCGTGAAGCCCCTCTGCTGCCCGTATGCGCGCAGGCGGCGCTCCATCTGTTCCCGCTTGTAGAGGCGCAGGTCCAGGCCCAGCGTCTGCAGCACGGCCGCCTGCAGCGCGGCGTAGTCGTCAGCGGCCACGGCTGGCCTCCGCGCACAACCGGACGAGCTCGGACGGCACATCCGGAAGGTCCGCGACGCTGTCCGCCGCCCCGGCATCGATGACCGCCTTCGGCATGCCGAAGATCAGGGCGGTCCGCTCCGACTCGGCGATCACCTTGCCGCCGCGCTGGCGCACCTCCAGGGCGCCCTGTGCGCCGTCCCGCCCCATCCCCGTCAGGACGGCAGCGACGATCGGGCCCGCGTAGCTCTGCGCGGCCGACCGCAGCGTGACATCGAGCGCCGGGCGCACGCCGTGTTCGGGGGGCGCATCGGAAAAGCGGAGCGTCGCGCCGTCGACGACGAGGTGGTGCCCTGCCGCGGCGACGCGAACCGTCCCGGGCAGCAGCTGTTCGCCGTCGCTCGCCTCCTGGGCCGGCAGCGGCCCGGCTTCGCTCAGGCGCTCCGCGAGCGGGCGCGTGAACCCGAGAGGCATGTGCTGCACGACGAGCACACTGGCCCCGAAGCCCTCGGGCAGGTTCGGAACGACGGTGAACAGCGCGCGTGGCCCGCCGGTGGACGAGCCGATGATCACAAGCGGCGGCACGCCGCCGGAAGGCTTCGGCTCCAGGCGCGCGCGGTGCGGGCGCGCCGGCAGCGAAAGCGCCTGCCGGCCCCGCTCGCCGAGCCGCAGGATCTTCTCCGCGACCTGCGGCCCGATCTCTGCGAGATCCTCGCGCGCCGCGGGCTTCGCGATGAAATCGAGTGCGCCCGCCTGCAGGGCCGACATCGTCGCGCGACTCCCTTCGGTCGTCCGGCTGGAAACCATCAGAATCGGCGTCGGGTGCTCGGACATGATCTCGCGCACTGCCGAGATGCCGTCCAGGCGCGGCATCTCGACGTCCATGGTGACGACGTCGGGCTTCAGCAAACGGGTCAGGCGGACGGCCTCGTCGCCGTCCGTCGCCCTGCCGCACACCTCGATGCCCGGCACCCCGTCGAGGGTGCGCGCGAGGAACTGGCGCACGAGGGCAGAGTCATCGCAAATCAGCACGCGCAGCGGCCTTTCCAGCACAGGGACGGCCCCTTTCACTGTGAAAGTCCCTAGATGGAAACCTGCGGTCCGGAGAGCATGCGCACCTGGATCCTCTGGGCTGCCGGATCGAACTCTACCGTACGGCCGCGACTGCCTCCCGTGTCGTCCTCCGCCAGCGGGATGCCGTGCAGCGCCAGCGACTCCCTGACCGCCTCGACGTTGCTCTGGCCGATGTTGCTCGCAAGGCCCAGCAGTTCGGCACCGCCGGCAATCGCGGCTCGCAGCTCGGCCTTTGGCACCCCGAGCGCCCCGAGCGCGCTCGTGAGGGCCTGGACGGCGGTGTCGGCGTACCGCCCGGCTTCACCCTGCCTTCCAGGGTTCTTTGGCAGCACCACGTGGGCGAGGCCGCTTTCCGGCCGGCCCGGAGCGTATAGATACAAGGCGACGCAGGAGCCGAGGCCGAATACGCAGAGCCGCTCTTCGGGATCCCGCGAGATGCAGATCTCGCCGAGACCGACGGCTGTGCGCTTCAACGCCTAACCCCCGGCGCCTTGGTCCTGGAGTACAAGGAGCGTGGCATGGATCGTCTCCTCTTCGGTCTGCATCTTCATCTCGATCGCCTGGACCGGGGCATCGACCCCGGCCGCTTGCACGATCGCGCTGATCACCGCACCGGCCATGTCGACGGTCGAGCGGGGCGTCGTCGGAGTCGCCCGTCCGCCCGCCTCGTCCGCGACCCAGGAGAGGTACCTGGAGCCGATGATGTTCGCAAGTTCGCGGCAGGCGTCGAGGACCAGCTCGCTCGGGGCGCCGGGACCGAGCATCAGATCGCCGATGCTGCGCGCGCTGCGCGGGGGCAGGAGCAGCAGCAGGTGTCCCTGCATGACGCCGCTCGCCTGCACGTGGACGGCGACGGCGGACTCGCCGGCAGGCCCCGCGAGGTTCGGGATCTCGTGCAGCGCGTATTGCCTGGGCGGCTGCGCAAAGACCTCCACCGGGACGCCGAGCAGCCTCCCGAGCGCCTCGCGCAGTCCCCCGAAGTCCCCCGTGTGGGCGGCCATCACGGGGCCTCCCTGCCGCGCAGAAAGTAGCGGATGTCCGCGACCAGCGCGAGCTCCCCGTTGCCGAGGATGGTGGCGCCGGTGAAACCCGGAACCGCCCCGAGAAAGTCTCCGAACGATTTGAGCACGATCTCCTGCTCTCCGAGCAGCGCACCGACCTTGAGCGCGATCTGGCGGTCTCCGGTCCCGACCACGACGGCGAACTGCTCTCCGTCCGGCACCGGCTCGCCGTAGAGACCGGCGAGCGAATGCAGGGCGATCATCTCGCCGCGGTCGGCGAGCAGTGGTCGCCCGTGGGCGCTCCGCAGGTTCCCTGGCCCGAGGCGTACGATCTGCCGCACGGCGCCGAGCGGCAGCGCGTACACGGCTGTGCCCGTCCGCACCAGGAGGGCGCGCATGATCGCCAGCGTCAGCGGGATGCGCAGCCGGAAGGTCGTGCCCTTGCCTCGTTCCGTCGCCACGTCGACGACGCCGGAGAGGCGCTCGAGCGAAGCGCGCACCGCATCCAGGCCGACGCCGCGTCCGGAGATCTCCGTCACTTCCTCGGACGTCGAGAACCCGGGCGCGAAGATCAGTTCCTCCGCCTCGTGCATGCTCATCCGCTCCGCCTGCTCGGGCGTCAGGACGCCCCGCTTGAGGGCAATGCGCTTCACCGCCTCGGCGTCGATCCCGTCCCCGTCATCGGCTACGTCGACGACGACGTACCCCTCCTCCGTCGACGCCCGCAGGAGAATCCGGCCCTCTTCCGGCTTGCCGGCCGCGAGCCGCTCCGCGGGCGGCTCGATGCCGTGGTCGACGGCGTTGCGCAGGATGTGGGTCAGGGGATCGCCGAGCTCGTCCATGACCATGCGGTCGAGCTCCGTGTCCTGGCCGTAGATCTCGAGGCGCGCGCGCTTGCCGGACCTTTGCGCGAGGTCCCGCACGAGGCGCGGGAAGCGGCGGAACAGGTGATCGATCGGGAGCATCCGCGCCTTCATGATCGTCTCTTGCAGGTCGAGCGTGACGCGCCCGAGGTGTAGCGACGAGCGGGAGAGCTCCTGGCGAAGCTCCTCTCCCTGCTCGTCCTTGGCGCGCTCGAGGCGGGAGATGAGGTCGGCGACCTTGGTGCGGTCCAGCACGAGTTCCCCGACGAGGTTCATCAGGTGATCGAGGAGGTCGACGCGCACGCGCACGGTCTGGGCGAGCGCCTCGCGCTCCACCTCGTTGGCCTGCGCCTGGGATGCCGCGCTGGCGGCTGCCATCGACTGCTCGCGCACGCTCTCGACCCGGATCTCGTCGACGCCAGAGAGCGCCGCCTGCACGTCGTCCGGCCGCTCGAGGCGCACGACCAGGGTCGCGCTGCGGCCCTCGAACTGCGCAAGGCTCTCCTGCGGGGGGTCCTGGCGCTCGATCTGGCCGCGCCGCGAGATGGCCTGGTAGGCCTGGAATACGCGGACGGCGGGCATCGGGCAGGCGGCGTCGACGCTCAGTTCGACGAGGTAGCGGGAAAGGCACGCTGCACTCGCGGCGGGCGCCGCGGGTGCCACCGGCGCCGCGGGCTTTGATGGTGCGGGAGCCTGGGGGGCGGCCTGCGGCTGCTCCGGGGACTGCACCGGGGGCGATGGCGACTGGCCCTGCGCGAACTGCGCGAGCATGTCGCGCAGGGCGTCGATGCCCGAGAGCAGCTGCTGCACGAGCGCCGGCGTCACGGCGATCCGGCCTGCGCGCAGCTCGTCGAGCACCGCCTCCATCTTGTGCATGTGCTCCGCGATCCCGGCCTCGCCGACGAGCCCGGAGTTGCCCTTCAGGGTGTGGGCGGCGCGGAACATCGCCTGGAGCATCTCCGGGCTCTGATTCCCGCGCTCGAGCGCGAGCGCCCCCTCCTCGAGCGCCTGCACCATCTCGTCCGCCTCGGTGATGAAGAGCTGGCGGTCGTCCTCCGTCAGCGTCCAGCCGCTGTCAACCGGCATCGCGATCACCGCCTCCCTCGCCCAGCGCCAGCTCCGCGGGCTGGAACGCGCGGTCGAGGTCGAGGAGCACGCAGAGCCCCGCCTCGAGCTTGGCGATGCCCTCGATGTAGCGCAGCTGCGGCCCCGCGATCCCGGGAGGAGGGGGTTCGATGCGGCCGATCGGGATGCGCACGACCTGCGACACCCCGTCGACGGAGACGCCCGCGAGCGCGTCGTGCACCCGCAGGACGACGATGTGCGACGCGCGCGCGGGGTCGCCCCCGAGGCGAAAGCGCCGCCGCAGGTCGAACACCGGCAGCACGTTGCCGCGCAGGTTGATCACGCCCTCGACGTAGTCCAGGGCGGCCGGCACGCGGCTCACCTCGGGCCGGCGGATGATCTCGAGCACGCGCTCGACCTCCACGCCGTAGGTGACGCCCTCGATCTCGAACAGTACGACCTGCAGTTCCCCGTCGTCGTCCATCCGCGTGACCTCGCTCCCGGACGCGCTCATTGCGGGATCTGGCGCCCGACCGCCTCCAGCACCTTTTCGGGGCGGAAGGGCTTGACGATGAAGTCCTTGGCGCCGGCCTTGATCGCCTCGAGCACGATCGACTGCTGCCCCAGCGCCGAGCACATGATCACGCGGGCGGTGGGGGTCGACGCGCGGATCTTCTTCAGCGCCTCGAGCCCGTCCATCTCCGGCATCGTGACGTCCATCAGCACAAGGTCTGGCTGCAGTTCGACATAGCGCTGGACCGCTTCGCTGCCGTTGGTGGCCTCGTCCACCTCGTGCCCGGCCCCCTCGAGGAGGCCGCGCAGTCGGCTGCGCATGAACATTGCGTCGTCGACCACGAGAATCTTCGCCAACTCAGACCCCTCCAGGGTTAAGCGATGACGCGGACCACAGTAGTCGCCTGCTGCGCCCGCTCGCTGAGATCGAGTTCCGACCAGGGCTCAACCCGGTTCCCGTCGCGGTCCTGGAACACGCGGACCACCGGACGGGACTTGATGTGCAGGGGAACGCGCAGCACCACCGCCCGGCCGCCGTTCGAGAGCTCCAGCTCCGTACCGACGGGGTACGGCGGGACCATGCGGTGGAAGGCGGAGACATCTTCATAGTCGAGTTCCACCCCTGCCGAGCCGATGACCTTGTCCAGCGCGTCCTCGGGCGTGAGCTCCTCGCGGTCGGGCCGCGGCACGAGCATCGCCGAGTACACGTCGCAGATCATCAGCAGGGCCGCTGTCGGGTGGATCTGGCCAGCCTTCAGCCCCTGCGGGTAGCCGCTGCCGTCCATCCGCTCGTGGTGCTGCATCACCGCGGTGCGCGTGACGGCGGACCAGCCCTGCGAAGCGTCGAGCAGGCGCAGGCTCTGCTGCACGTGCCCTTGGATGATGTTCCGTTCCTCGTCGCTCACGGTGGTCCGCACGGTGAGGGATTCTGGGATCAGGAACATCCCGAGGTCGCACGCGAGGGCGGCGTGGCCGATGTCCACCAGGTATCGCCCGAGGCCGCGCTGACGCGCGAGGCGCACCGCGAGGCTCGTCCGGTTGAGGGCGTGGACCTGGTGGCTCTCTGCGCGGTTGGCCGGCCAGAGGTACGACGCGAGGTCGAGCGGCATGTCCTCCGCGTCCTCGATCACCGCGCGCGCCAGCCGGCTGAACGGCGCACGCGGCACGGGCGACGTCGGGCGCTGCACGATGCGTTCGCGCGCCTCGCCGAAGACCGCTGTCGCGAGCCGCTGCGTCGCCGTGGAGACGAGGCTCGCGAAACTAAGGTCGTGGAAGGCCGGATCTTCGATGCCGATCTGCTGGACACCCGCCCCCTGCAGGCGCTGCAAGGTCTCCGCATCGAGGGTGGTGCCCACCGCGACGAGCGGGCGGCCGTTCGGGTCGCGCGGCGGCTCGCCGACCACCATGCCGATGGTCGACTCGTCAAGCCGCATTCGCCGCATCGAGGGCACCTCCTTCGCTGGACTTCAAGCTTGCCTAAGCGCCACAGACAGCTGGAGTTCGGCCGTGGGGAACTGGATCGGCACCACGAGGCGCTGGCGCTCCAGGGTGGAGATGACGGCGCCCTTGCCGCGGATGACCACGGGCGGCGTGATGCTGCAGGAGTACCCGGCGGCCTCCAGGAAGCGCAGGGCCGACCCGGAGATCATGTTCACGACCTCGCCGAGCGCCGACTCGCCCAGCACCTCGCCGATGTCCACGGGCTCGCCCACCATCCGCTCGACGATCTGCTCGGCGACGTCCTTCGTCATGCCGAGCAGCACCGAGCCCGAGAGGACCCCGCTGACACCGAGCATGGCCGTGACCTCGGCGGTGGTGTACGGCTTCTCTTCCATCTCGATGCGGCCGAGCTGCGGATTCTCGAACGAGATCATCTCACCGAGCACGTGGTTCGCGGCCCGGATGAAGGGGTTGATCCACTCGACCTTCAAGACGCCTGCTCCTCCTCCTGTGGCCGTGCGAGCTCAGCGATCTGCAGTCCGTAGCGCCCGTCCGTCTCGACGATCGTCCCGCGGGCGAACGGCACGCCGTTCACGCGCAGCACGAAGGGGTCTGAGAGCGTCCCGTTCAGCACGACGAGCGAGGAGCGACGCAGGGACAGGAGATCGCCGAACTCGAGCTCGGTCATTCCGAGGTCGACGCTGCAGGTCACGTCGACCTCGAGCAGCAGTTCCATGCCCGCCGGGAGCTGTCCCCGGAAGACGGGCACCGGCGCGCGGGGCGGCGCGGTGGCCGGCTGCGCCGGGGCGGGGGCTGCCTGCGCAGGCTGCACGGTGTCCGTTGCCTCGCCCATGCTGCGCAAGAGCGCGTCGATCTCATCCTGGCTGAGCATTGGATCTTCGGGCATGCGCACACCTCCGGGGGTGAGTATTGGATCCGCTCGAAAAGAGGCGATCCTTGCCGAATTTTCGCTTCCATCAAAGCGGACCGGATGCTAACCTTGTGACAACAGATTTACTAGGGCGCTAGTAGGTTCTGTCGAAACCGGCATATATCCTGCGATAATCGACACTATTTGTCATTTGCGCCACGTTCGGGCGGATCAATGGGGGTGGGTTCCTGGCGACTCCGGCCGAGTTCCCCATCGGGACCAGACTGTCTTTGGAGCACCTTGACCATCCGGATGCAGGCGGACTCTGGGCCGTCTTCAGCCGATATGAAGATGCGCTGCTGGTGATGCGGCCGGAGATCCGCCTGCGCGATGCGGCAAGCCTGTTCCCGCCCGGCACCCGCCTGATCGCGCGCCCGGAAGATGGGGAGGCCCTGCAGCTCTCTATCGTCGGTACGACGCCGTCCGAAGAGCTCGTCGTCCGCGTGCCCGTGCAGGGGATCCATTTCAGCAAGCGCCGCTTCCACCGCTCGGCGGTCGACCTCGAGCTGACCATCAAGGCTTTCCCCTGCCGGGCGCTCGACCTCTCGGGCTGCGGCATACTGGCGCATGTCCCCGCCGAGGCGCAGGTATTGCACCGCGACATCGTCGAGGCGCAGCTCGTGCTCGGCAAGGGGCCAGTAATCCATCTCAAGATGTTCGCCGTCCGCACAGGGGAGGGGCCCTACGGCAGCCGCCTGATCGGCTTCGACTTCGTGGACATCGGCGTGCGCGACCAGGACCGGATCGTGGCCTACGTGCTGCAGCAGGAGCGCAAGCGCGTCCAGGCCCTGCGCGGCCGTGCCTGATCCTTGGCCACCGTGAAATCAGGAGAAAAACGGCATCTGTGGCACGGATAGCGCGTTACGTGCCACTTTTTTGCCGCTGAGCGTCGCATAGGGTCGAAAATGGCTGTTCCGGATCGGACCTGCCCGGGCGATAGGACAGGTAGAACCTCTCGAGGGTTCCCCTCCGGATGCTTCCCGACGGGGAAGCGACATCACCAAGGAAAGGAAGGGAGTTCCGCGTTGGGGGGCGCGGACACAGTATGTTCGTAAACACGAACGTAGCCGCGTTGAATGCCTGGCTGAACTTGGACAACACCCAGTCGAACATGACAGGGCTCATGCAGCAGTTGTCCTCCGGCCTGCGCATCAACTCGGCGGCCAATGATCCGGCCGGGCTGGCGATCAGCCAGCAGATGCAGAGCCAGATCAGCGGCATGAACCAGGCGTACCGCAACGCCCAGTCCGGCATCACCCTGCTGCAGACTGCGGACGGCGGGATGGGTCAGGTGCAGAACATCCTGCAGTCGATGTACTCGCTGGCGTCGCAGGCCGCGACCGGTACGAACAACTCGACCGACCTCGCGGCGCTCCAGCAGCAGATGAACCAGTACGCCCAGGAGATCACGACGGTTACGAACGACACCCAGTTCAACAACCTGAACCTCCTCGGCGGCGCCTTCCAGAACCAACAGATCCAGATCGGCGCGAACGCCGGGCAGTCTCTGCCCATCTCCGTGAACGCATCGGACGCGTACAGCCTCGGCGTCACGGGCACATCGGCGTCGGTTACGACCCTCGGCACGGCGCTCGTGGACACGACCCAGGCCACCAACGCGACGGGCCTCAGCGCCACGTCGGCCGGCACCAACTACTACCTCAACACGACGGTGGATCCGTTCACCATGAGCGCTTCCACCACGCTGCTCGGCGACTTCGCCACCGTGGCCGGCAGCTACACCGGGTCGACACCGGCCACCATCAGCTTCACGATCAACACGGCCAACACCGGCACGATCGAGTACTCGGTGAACGGCGGCGCCACCCAGACCGTCACGTCGGTCAACGGCGGCGCGGTGACCATCGCGATCGGCAGCAACACCCTCGTGTTCACGGCGGCATCAACCCTCACCACAGTCAACGCCGGCACGATGACGGTCAACCCGATGCAGACCGTCTTCGCCCTGTCGACCTCCAGCGCCGCCGGCGCCGGCGCGGTCGTCACGTCGGCCACGATCGCCGGCGGTCTCGCGCAGGACCAGCTCGTCGGCCTCACCAACACGCAGAACAGCGAGGCCTACAGCTTCTACTCCCAGGGCGGCGCGACGACGGCGTCCGTGACCTACACGATCACGAGCGGCGCCGCCTCGCTCACCGGAGTCGGCTCCGGCTTCACCGCGAACACGGTGGCGGGCACCTACACCGCAACCACTGCGACGCAGGTCGACCTGACCAACACGTCGTACGCCGGCAGTGGCACCCCGTCTGTGTTCAACAACGGCTACGCCGCGTCAGGCCTCGACATCCAGAGCCAGGCGAACGCCAACGTCGCCCTGACGATCCTGCAGAATGCCATCAACCAGGTCTCGAGCAACCGCGCAGGCGTCGGTGCACTGCAGAACCGTCTGCAGTTCGCCTCCACGGACCTGCAGACGTCCTCGCAGAACCTGACCACAGCCCGGGCGAACATCGTGAACGCCGACGTCGCCCTGCAGATGGTCAACCTCACGAAGGACCAGATCCTGCAGCAGACCGGTGTCGCGATGCTGGCGCAGGCCAACGCGATGCCCCAGGCGCTACTGAAGCTGTTCCCCTAAGCATCCGCAGAGCGTGGTCTGGGGGGCTTTCGCCCCCCAGACCAACCACTTCCTCGAGGTGAGACCAAGTGGCTAAGACGGGAGCGAGACCGCTCGTATCGACCTGCATCATCGCCAAGAACGAGGAGGCGATGATCGGCGCGTGTATCGACTCCGTCCGTTCCCTCGGCGAAGTCGTCGTCGTCGACACGGGCTCCGCGGACCGCACCGCCGAAATCGCCACGGAGCATGGCGCGCGCGTCGTGCGCCACGCTTGGCAGGAGGACTTCTCCGCCGCCCGCAACGCGGGGCTGGACGTGGCCGCAGGACGCTGGATCCTGGTGTTGGACGCCGACGAGCGCCTGACCCCGCAGGGAGCCCAGTGGATCCGCCGAAACGTGCCAAACGTCCCCGCGGAGCTCCAGGGGTTCAACGTCGAGCTGCGCAACCGCTTCCTCGACGCCGATCCCGAGAAGGAACCTCCGATGGACATCGCTCGCGCGGTACGGCTTTTCCGCAGCCACCCGGAGCACCGCTACGAGCAGCGCATCCACGAGCAGATCTTCCAAAGGCTCGTGCAGCGCGGCAGCGTGGCGGAGAGCGACATCGCGATCGACCACTTCGGCTACGACCCTGCCCTCGTGCGCAAGTACGACAAGATTTTCCGCAACGTGGCCATCCTCGAGAAGGCGCTGCAGGAGGCGTCAACCGAGGAGGTGCGCTGCTATCTTTTGATGCAGCTTGGGCGCGAGTACGAGCGCGCCGACCGGTACGACCGCGCGACGGCGGTGCTGCTCCAGGGACTCGACATTGCAAAGTCGCTGGACCGCGTGCCCACCTTCCTCGAGGTGCTCGGCGTCTATCTCCTCGAGGCGGCCACCGCCTCCGGGCAGCCAATGGTGGCACGCGCAGCGGGCCAGTACCTCATCGAGAAGTTCCCGCTCTCGTCGGACATCTGGTTCCTCTATGCCCAGGCGGAGCTCGAATTCGGCGCGAGCGCAGAGGCCATCACCCACATGCTCTGGTCCTGCGCGCTGGTGGAAAGGGCCGGCAACCGCCAGGCTTACCGGGCGTCGGGCCGCTGGGAGGCCTCGTACGTCCGGGCGGCCGAGAAGCTGCGCCAGCTCGGCTCGGTCGAGGCCGCGGCAGAGGTCGCCCGGGTCGGGCTCGACCAGATTCCGCGTTCGCTGCGCCTTGCCCATCTGCTCGCGGAGTCGCTCGTCGGTCGTCCGGCCGTGCGCGAGCGGGTCGCGACGCAGTCTTCCGCCCCGTCGGTCCTCGGGGTCGCGCGCGTCCTGCTGCTCGCAGGCGCCACGGAGGAGACAAGAGCCCTGATCGTGGCAACGCCCCCTGCAGGCGGCCGGGCCCTCCAGGCCTGGCGAGCCATCGTCGCCAGGGCAGAGGAGCGCGTGACGAGGCGCCAGCTGGATGCGCTTGCGAGCCTCGAGGCGCCGTTTGACCTCTATCTGGCCGTCGCAGCGGCCCACTGCCACGGCGAGCCGATGCTCGCCGCGAGCCTCTGGCGGCGGCTGCAGGCCCTCTACCCCGGAGGGGTCGGGGCCTTGGACGACCGGCTTGCGGCCCCCCGGCGGGCCGTCCAGGCGCTCGGGCTGCCGGACCCGAACCTCGACGAAACGACCAGCAGGGGTGGGATGGATCGATGAAGCGAGGCGCAGCCCTTTACACCGCCTACGCCCGCGAGATTGCGACGCCCGAGGCGGCCGTCCTGCCGCTGCACGAGCAGCTGGTGCGCTCTGTGCTGATCGCCTGGCAGGCGATCTCGGACAAGGACTTCCCACTGGCCCATGGCCACCTGCTTGCGGCGCAAGAGGTACTGCTCGTCCTGGCGAAGAATGCCGAAGCGGATCGATCGTTCGCGGGTTCGGAGAATCTCGCTGGCCTCTACGAGTGGTGCCGCGACGAACTCGTGGCCGCCAACCTCCAGAAGGACGCGGCGCAGCTGGCACCGGTCGTAGAGGTGCTCTCGGGAGTGCGCGACGCGTTCGTCGAGGGGCTGCAGGCCCACACTGCGGGAGGGCGATAGCGATGAGTTATAGCGGGCCTGGCGGGACGAACCTCTCTTCCTTCCTCAACAATCCGCAGATGCTCTCGGCGCTCTACCCGAACCTCAACCTGAGCGCCTTCGCGAATCTCTACCAGGCGGAGAGCGCTGCGCTCGAGCAGCCGGTCCAGAATCTCTCGAGCCAGGTCAGCACCCTGACCCAGCAGTCGTCCGCCTGGAGCCAGCTGCAGCAGTCCGTGCAGCAGGTGGTGACCGACGTGTCGACACTGAACAGCGCATCCAGCTGGCAGACGCCATCCGTCACCTCATCGAACCAGACCGGGGTGGGGGCCGCCGTGACGTCCGGCGGCAAGCCCGTGAGCGGGACGTACTCCATCGTCATGTCCTCGACGGCCGCCGCCTACGACGTCTATACCGGCAAGCAGCAGTCGAGCGCCACATCCGCGCTCGGCTTGAGCGGCTCCTTCTCTCTGAACGGCCAGACGATCAACGTGAGCAGCACGGACAGCCTCAACACGATCGCCCAGTCGATCAATAACGCCAACGCCGGCGTGAGTGCGACGGTCCTATCCTCGACCACCTCCGGCACCACGTCCTACTACCTCTCGGTGACCTCCACGAAGTACACCACGATCAGCGTCAGCGACCCGAGCGCAATCTTCACCGGCGCTTCCGGCCTGGGCGCGACGGAGCAGAACCTGTCCGGGGCGACACCGTGGAGCTTCACGGTGAACGGTATTGCGACCACGAGTAACACCAACACCGACTCCACGACGATACCCGGCGTCACCTTGACGCTCTCGCAGGCGAGCGCCACCGCCACCGTCTCCGTCACGAACACAGACTCGCAGGCGAACACCGCCATTCAGAGCCTCGTGACCGACTACAACAACCTCCAGTCCGCGGTCAGCAGCCTGACCGGGCAGGGACAGCCCCTCGCGGGCAACGTGACAGCCGAGAACATCATGAACCAGATCAACAGCTATCTCCTGCAGACCCAAAGCAGTCAGCCCGTCGGCTACCAGAACCTGTCCTCGCTCGGGCTGACGCTGAGCTATGACAAGACGACCAACACCGCGCAGCTCAACTTCAACAGCGCGACGTTCAGCACACAGTACAACGCGAATCCGGGTGCGACGCAGGACCTCTTCACCCAGTCCGGCGGACCGGTCGCCTCGCTCAGCTCCTACCTGAACAACCTCACGAGCGCCACTGGGCAGATCCAGGCGGTCCAGACAGGGATCTCGACGGAGATCCAGTCGCTCACCCAAAACGAGCAGACCCAGCAGGGTCTCGTGCAGATGCAGCAGACGGCGCTGGCGAACCTCTTCAACCAGGAGATCCAGAGCCTGCTCGCGGTGCAGCAGCAACAGTCGTCGATCTCCGCGCTGATCAACCAGATGGGCGGACAGGGTTCTAGCAGCAGCGGATCCACAAGCAGCGGAGGCTAGACCATGCAGGCAGCAGGCAACGTTCGGCCGGTGACCGCAGACGACGCGGCCGCCATCGTCGCGCTCATAGACCTCGTAGCGGAGCAGGACCGGACGGTCGGACTCGACAGCTATCCGGGCGGCCCGGAAGCACTGCGCAGGCAGATCAGCGGCACCTCGGCACAGGTCGCGAGCTTCCTGCTCGCGGAGCACGAAGGGCACATCGCGGGATACCTCTTCGTAAACCGCTACCCGCAGCCCGCACTTGCCCACGTCGGCCTCCTGGCCGTCGCCGTCCACCCGGAGCACCGACGCGCAGGCTTGGGAAGGGCGCTCCTCGCCGGTGCGGACGCTTGGGCCGCCAGCGTTGCCGTGGAGAAGATGACCCTGAGCGTTCTCGACTCCAACAGACCGGCTGTGCAGCTGTTCTCAAGCTGCGGTTACGCGGTCGAGTCCCGGCGCCTCGGACAGTTCCGCATCGGCGGCAAGGTGATCGACGAGGTCCTGATGGCGAAGTGGCTGCCGTGACCTGGGACGGCCTCATCAACCTGCTGGAGCGTCAGTTCGCCCTCGTAGCGGCCGGCCAGTACGATGCGCACCACCGCCTGGCGGAAGAGATCGCGCAGGGTGCCGGAGTGCTCCAGGAGCGCGGCGAACAGCCGACGCAGCTGCAGGCGGAGCGCGCGAGAAGCCTGCTCTCGGACG
>JAKAPV010000036.1 GCA_021806845.1 Bacillota bacterium
CTGCGGTCGGGTAGCACCGAAACCGGTACGCTCGCTCGTGTCGAGATACCATATCCCACCATTCGACAACTGGAAGACGCTTCCTCCTCGACCTCAAGGTCGAGGTCTCCGCGTGATAGGATGATGACGGGGGACGCGTACCGGGCCTTCGGGCTGGAGGAGACGCCGGACTGGCTCGCCCGGCGCGCGGAGCGGTCTGCGGATCGCCTCGCGCTGCGCGCGGGTGGGAAGGACCTCACGTACGGGGAGCTCGACGGGCTCGCGGCCCGCGCCGCAGGCGCGCTCGCGCGGGCTGGCGTCCGTCCGGGCGACCGCGTCGCAGCGCTTGGGCCGGGCGGCAGCCTCTTTGCGGTGCTCCTGCACGCGACGCTGCGCCTGGGCGCCGCCATCGTGCCCGTCAACACGCGGCTCGCGGATCAGGAGATGGAATTCGTCCTCAAAGACGCGCAGCCGCGGCTGCTGGTCGTGAGCGACGCCCTGCGCGCGCGGGGCGAGCCCGTCCCGCGGGCGCTCGGGCTCCCCTCTCTCGCCGCGGAGTCGCTCAAGGACGGCCAGCCAGCGCCTTCGCGCGCCCACCAGCTCACGGACCTCGCCGCCATCATCTACACGTCCGGAACGACGGGTCGCCCGAAGGGCGCCATGCTGACGCGCGGCAACTTCTATCACGGCGCCATGACGTCCGCCCTCGGCATGGGAACGCTGCCCGACGACCGCTGGCTTCTGTGCATGCCGCTCTTTCACGTCGGGGGACTCAGCATCCTATTGCGCGCTGCCCTCTATGGCATCGCGGTCGTGGCGCACGACGGCTTCTCGGAGGAGGCCGTGCGGCGCTCCTTTGCCGAGGACGGAGTGACGATCGCCTCGCTCGTCCCGGTGATGCTGCGGCGGCTGCTTGACGCAGGCGTCGCGTTCCCGCCGAGGCTGCGCTACATCCTGCTGGGCGGGGGGCCTGCGCCGCGTGACCTGCTTGAGCGCGCCCTGGCGGCGGGAGTACCCATCGCGCCGACCTACGGGCTGACGGAGACCGCGTCGCAGGCCGCTACCATGCCACCGGACGAGACGGCGCTGCGCGTCGGGTCGGCCGGCCGGCCGCTCTTCCTCACGGAGCTGCGCATCGGCAGCGAGAGCGCGTCCTTGCCCGCGGGCGAAGCCGGCGAAATCCTCGTGCGTGGACCGACCGTCTCCCCCGGCTACTGGCGCCGCCCGGAGGCGACGCAACAAGCCCTGCGCGGCGGCTTTTTGCATACCGGGGACGTCGGCTACGTCGATAGGGACGGCTATCTCTACGTCCTCGACCGCCGCGACGACCTGATCCTAAGCGGCGGCGAGAATGTCTACCCGGCCGAAGTGGAGGATGCCCTCTGCCGGCATCCCGCGGTGCTGGACGCCGGCGTCTTCGGTCTGCCGGACCCCGCCTGGGGGCAGGCGGTCTGCGCCACCGTGGTGCTGCGGGAGGGATGCGCGGCGTCGGCGGAGGAACTCACCGCATTCCTGCGCGAGCGCCTCGCCGGTTACAAGCTGCCGCGCTCCATCACGTTCCGCGACGCGCTGCCGCGCAACGCCGGCGGGAAGCTCCTGCGCCGCCAGCTGCGCGAGAAGGGGGACCGCTCGTGACGCTCCAGTCGCTTTGGCGCCTCGCAAGGCCCCACACGCTCTCCGCCGCCATCGTCCCGGTGCTGGTCGGCAGCGCGGCGGGCGCGCTCGGGGGAGGAATCTCCCTCCCCCTGGCGGCCGACATGCTGCTGATCTCACTGCTTTTGCAGATCGCGACGAATATGGCCAACGAGTACTTCGACTTTCGCCGCGGCGTCGACCATGTCGGCCTCACCGGCATCGCGGGCGTGATCGTCAAGGGCGAACTAAAGCCCAGGACCGTTCTGCAGTACGCACTGCTGACCTTCTTGCTCGCGTTTTTGCTTGGCTGCGTCCTTGGCTACTTCCGCGGCATCATCCTGATCGCCCTCGGTCTCCTCAGCATCCTCGTCGCGATCCTCTATTCCGCCGGGCCGAAGCCGATCGCGGCGACGCCATTCGGCGAATTGACCGTGTTCCTGCTGATGGGCGTCCTGGAGACGCTGGTGAGCGAAGTGGCGGCGGCGGGACGCCTGAGCGCCGCCGGGCTCGCCGCCTCGTTCTCGGTCGGGTTCCTCGTGGCCGCGATTCTCACGGCGAACAACCTGCGCGACCGCGAGAGCGACGGTGTGCGCGGGCGGCGCACCCTGGCGATCGTGCTGGGCGAGCCGAGCGGCCTCAAGTTCCTGCGCTTCGAGGCCAACATGGCGCTCGTCTGGCCGGCCATCTCGGCAGTGCTCGGCCTGCTGCCGTGGACAGCCGCATTGACGCTGCTCCTGCTGCCGATGTCGGTTCGGATCGGGCGGAGCGGCCCCCTGCGCCGGTTGCTGCCCGAGACATCCCGCCTGCACCTCCTGAACGGCGCCGTGCTGACCTTGGGGATCGCTGCGTCGCTCGCGATCCGCTGAGGCGCCCGCCGCCTCGTTTGCCGCTTTGGCGCATGCTACGGGTTGTATCGCGTTTCCTTGTGCCCGGACACTTGCAGCCCTACCATGAAGTGCCGAGAGGGGTGACCGGGATTGCACCGTTTCTCCGGACTTCGTGCAGCTGCCGCCGGCCTGTCCTTAGCCGCGCTGCTCGGCGGCTGCGGAGCCCCTTCGAGCACGCAGTCCCCATCTCCGTCAGCTGAGAGCGCTGCAAACCTTCTCATGGGCAGGACTGGCCTCGGGGGCACCCCGGCGCCAGGCTTCACGCTCGTGAACCAGTTCGGCCAGAGCGTCTCCCTGCAAAGCCTGCGCGGCAAGGCGGTCGTGCTGGCCTTCACCGACAGCGAGTGCACGACGATCTGCCCCTTGACGACCGCCTCGATGACCCAGGCCCTGCACATGCTCGGGCACGCCGCGAAGGACGTCGCTCTGATCGGCGTCAACGCGAACCCGACGGCGACCTCGGTGCAGGATGTCTACAACTACTCCAAGCTGCACGGCATGCTGCACAGCTGGCAGTTCCTCACCGGCAGCGTCTCGCAGCTGCGGTCCGTGTGGCGGGCCTACCACATCGAAGTGGCGATCATCCAGGGCAACATCGACCACACCCCTGCGCTCTACCTGATCGACCCGCAAGGGCGCGAGCGCTACCTCTACACGACGAACGGACTCTACGGCGCGGTGAGCGCCGAGTCGCACATCCTCGCCTACGACATCGCGCGCGTGCTGCCGAAGGGCGCTGCGCAGGTCGCACCGCCGCCTAGGCCCCCCGCGAGCTACCTCTCCTCCCCGAAGACGCCCATGACTCTCCCCTCGCTCCTGCCGGGCGCGAAGCCGACGACGCTGGGGCCAGGCAGCGCGCATGTCGTGGTATTCTTCGCGTCATGGGTGCCGGATGTGCAGTCCCAGCTCGCTGCCCTGAACGCTTACCAGAGCTGGGCAACTGCAAATGGCGCCCCGACGGTCGTGGCGATCGACGAGCAGGTCACGGAGCCTTCGGCGGCCGCCGCACGCCTGAGCGTCGCGGATCTCCATCTCAGCTTCCCGGTTCTCGTCGACAAAACCGGTTTTGTCGCGGACACCTACCGGGTGAAAGATCTCGCCTGGATCTCGATCTACTCCGCACAGGGGAAGATCATCGACTCGCATGACGGCTGGGTCGCCCCGAGCGCCTTGATCCAGCGCGTCCAAAAGGACTTGCACCTGGGCGGCTGAGAGCGCAGCCTTCGAGGATTAGCCGCCGAACAATCCGCCCTGCGCAGCGGCCCGGTAGCGACGGCCCCTCCCCGCTGCGGTCACCTCGATCCGGCCCTGCGTGAGGAGCGCCTCGACCTCCTTGCGCAGGGCTTTCTCCTCTGCACCCACGGCGGCGGCGAGTTCCCGCAGGCCGAGTTCGCCCTGCTGCAGCGCGGACACGATGCGGTGCGCAAGTTCCCCGTTCGCCGCACCATGAGCGACCTGCAATGTGCTCGCCGCCGCTGCCTCGCTCGCAGCGGCCGGCTGAGGCAGGAGCAGCGTCGCCGTGCCCCGGATCTCCTCCGCCAGCTCGCGGACGAAGGGGTGGCAGGTGAACAGGAGGGCCTGGCGACCCGGCGCTGCCGCGAACTCCGCGAGTACGGAGAGCACAGCGCGCGAGCGGACAGGGTCGAAGTTCACGAGCACGTCGTCGAGCACGAGCGGCAGCGCCGCCACGCGCTCGCCGTACGAGGCCGCAAGCCCGAGGCGCAGCGCCAGATAGACCTGTTCGGCCGTGCCGCGGCTGAGTTCCTCGGGCGCCAGCTGGTCGCCCGCCGCGCTCACCGCGACGAGCCCCTTCTCGTCGGTGCGCTGGCGCACCTGGACGTAGCGCCCGCCCGTGATGCGGGAGACCGCTTCAGACGCAAAGCGCAGGACCTCCGGCTGGCGATCCCGCTCGTAGACCTCGAGGGTCCGCTCGAGGAGGCGCTTGGCGGCAAAGACCGCGCGCCACTCCTGGGCGGCGCGCCGCAGCTGCGTCAGGACGCGCTCCTCCTGCGCGGCAAACTCCGCGACATCGGCGGCCTGTGCCACCGCCTCGCGCTGGCGGCGAAGTTCGAGCGCCGCCGTCAGCGCCTCCTTGAGCTCGATCTCCTCAATCTGCCGCAGGCGCAGCGCGATCGCGTCCGCCTGGACCTGCCGCTCTTCGGGGTCGCCCTTTTCGAGCTCTCGCTCGAGCTCTTCCGCCTTGCCGGCCGCGAGGTCGAGAAACTGGGCTCGCGCCTTCCACGCCTCGCGCAAGAGGCGCAGCTCCGGGAAGTCGGCCGCGCCGAGCGAGCGCACAAGCTCCGAGATCCGGCCCTCGGCCGCCTGCTGCTGGGCCTCCATATCCTCAAGCCCAGCGCGCAGCCCTTCGACATCCGAGTGCAGGCGCTCCATCTGCTCGAGTGCGCTGCGGGCGCGGCGCACCTCTTCCCCGAGTTCCCCGACCGCCCTGCCGAACTCCAGGGGGTCCTGGGGCACCGGCCGCTCCGCGAGGCACAGCTGCTCGCGGGCGAGTTCCTGCCATGCATCCACGGCTCCCTTTACCTCGCGTTCCTCTGCCTCAAGGTCCGCAAGGTCTCCCCTGGCGCGCACGAACTCCTGCAGCTCCGCCGCGTACGAAGCGAGGAACTGCGGCGTGAGATCCGCCGCAAGCCCTCTCTCCGCCTTGAACCGCGCGAATTCCGCCTGCTCCGCGGCGCCTCGTTCCTGCTCCCGTGAGAGCACTTCCCGCCGCTCCGCGGATTCGGCCTCCCGGTGCTCCCGGTCCGCCCTGGCCTCCGAGAGCCGCTCCAGGAGTTTCCCGCGCTCCGCGGCACCCTGTCGCTGCACCTCGGCCTCCCTGCGCAGACGCTCGATCTCCCCGGTTGCGAGGGGATGGTCAAGGCCCCCCTCCTCAGCCGCCTGCGCGGCTTCCCGTGCGAGCACCCGGGTAGAGCGGCCGCCGGCCAGGGCGGCGTACACCGCCATCGTGAGGCCGACGGCGAGCGGCGCCGCCATGTAGGTGAGCCGGGTAAAGAGACCGAGGACCCCCGCGAGCGCGAGGAGGACCCCGATAGAACCGATCGTCAGGAAGCCAAAGCGCCCCCGCTGCGATGCTTCCTGCAGCCGATGCAGGGAATCGAGCGCAGCGATGCGGCGTTCGAGATCCCTGCTGTCGGGGTCTAATGCGCGGGGAGCGAATGCGGCCTCCGCTGCCGTTTCGTCCTGCAGGCCCTGCGCGAGCTCGCGCTGCGCGCGCTCGCTCTCCTCCGCGAGCCGGCGCAAGGCGACGGCCCGCTCCTGCAGCAGGGACGCCCAGCGGTCGATTTCCTGCCTCGCAGAGTAGTCGAGCGCGGTAACCTCCGCGTCCTCCGGCAGGCCCAGCGCCTGCGCATGCCGGCGCAGCCGCTCCCGGCAGGCCGCGATGTCCCGCCCGAGCGACTCCAGCCGCCGCTGCCGCTCCGCCTGCAAGCCGAGGTCGCGGACCATCTCCTCGACGGCGGGCGCCGCGGAAAGGAGGCCCTGCGGCGGCTGCAGCGCCGCGATCTGCACCGAGCGTTCCTGCGCCTCGCGCGCGCGCTGCTCGATCTCCCGGGCGCGGAGCTGGCGGGCGGCAATGAGTTCTTCCACCGCGGCGAAACGATCCTCGTCGATCGGCACAGCCGGCCGACCGAGTTCCTCCTCGAGCCGCCGCATGAGCCGGTGGGCGCCCTCCGCAGTGCGGAGCCGTTCGAGAAACCGCTCGCGTTCACGCAAACCTTGGGCGTCCTGCTGCAGGCGCTGCACAGCCTCCTCCGCCGCGATCTCGCGGCGGTGCAGGTCCGCGAAGTCCTGGGCCTGCAGCTGGGCCGCGCGCAGCTGCGCGCGGACTTCTGAAAGAGCGGCGAGAAGCGCATTGATGCGGCTCTCCTGCGAACGTGGCTTGAGAAGGAGCCCAAGGCGCTGTTCGAGGGCGCGGCGCGCCGCGGACGCGCTCTTGCCGGCCCCCGTGAGCCCTACGGAGTAGAGCCGGTCGCGGACCTCCTCCTGCGAGAGCGCCCCGAGGTTCGAGAGCTCCCACAGGCTGAAGGCGAAGACGTCCCGGAAGATCGCCCCGTCGATGCGCCCGAGGAGCGCCTGCAGGGCGTCCTCGCCGAGAACCCGCCCGTCCGGCGCCGTGAGGCGCAGAGGCTTCCCCTGGTAGCGTTCGAGCTCCCACTCCCCCTGGGCGTCCTGAAGGTACAGGCGCCCGCCGTGGCGACCGCCCTGGAGCGGCGGGTAGCGCTGCTCGCTGCGCGCGAAGCCGAACAGCATGAAGCGCAGGAAGCCGAGCAGCGTCGACTTCCCCGCCTCGTTCGGCCCTTCGATGACGGTCAGTCCGCCCCTGAGCTCCCTCACCTCTGCGCCCTGGAAGCGCCCGAACCCGTCGATCCGCCAGCCGCGCAGGATCATGGGGCCTCCTCCTCGGCGAGCAGCCGCAGGCAGATGTCCTCGGCCGCTTGCAAGAGCTCCAAGCCGTTCGGGTCAGGGCCGAGGGACCCCGCCTGCTGCTCGACCCGGCGCAGTTCGCGCGCCTGCTCCGCGAGGAAGTCGCGAACCGCGTCCTGCGATGCCGCGATGCGTCCCGACTCTGCGAGGAGTTCCGCCAGGAGGTCGCCCCTCCCGAGGATCTCCTCGCGCCGCAGGGGCGGCCGCGTCGCAACGTCCAGTTCGTCGAGCCAGAGGAACGGCGAGAAGCCCTTGCCCGCCTCCCGCAGTTCCTGGAGCACTTCCTCCGCGCGCGAGCGGAGGTCCGTGTGTCCGGGGAACTCCCCCGTGAGGCGCAGGCGGGCGATCAGGCCGCGGCCTTCCTGGGCGGCGTAGAGCTCCTGCTGCGCCCTCTCGATCTCGTCGAGCGCGGCGCTGAGGTCCTTGGCTGCGGTGAGGTCCACCGTCGCATGGCCGAACCTCACGACGTCGAGCGCGACGAACTCCGGTGGGGATACGACCCCGAGGGCGCTGTCGCAGCGCAGGACGTAGGCACCTTTCGGTCCGGAGTCCCCGGGGTGGGGGCTTCGGCCCTGCAGGACGCCGGAATAGGCTGCCCAGGGGCCGCCCTCCAGCACGAGCCGCGCAGCGTGCACGTGCCCGAGCGCCCAGTAGTCCAGGCCCGCGGCGCGCAGGTCATCCGGGGAGCAAGGTGCGTACGGGGAATGTGCGGCGTCCCCGACATTGCAGTGCAAGAGACCGAACTGGGTCCCCTCTCCGCTTCGGCGGAAGCGCCGGGCGAGGTTCTCGCGCTCCTCGCGCTGGGCGAAGGAGACGCCGTGGACCGTAGCGATCGCCTCACCGCCGCGTGCGACAGGGATTGCCGTCACCTCCCCGGGCGGGAAGACATGCACTCCCTGCGGCCAGTCGCCGATCGCCGTCCAGCCTTCGAGGGGATCATGGTTGCCGTGCACGATGAAGGTCTCGCAGCCGGCCGCAGACAGCCTGGCAAGGCCCTGCAGGAGCCGACGCTGCGCGCGGATCCCCCGCGTCGGGCCGTCGTAGAGGTCGCCTGCGAGGAGAAGGAATGCCGCCTCTTCGCGCAAGGCGAGTTCAATGAGGTTGTCAAACGCGGTCAGCGAAGCCTCGCGCAGCGCGTTCGCCACACCAGCGGCGACCTCGCCGAGTCCGCTGAATGGCGTGTCGAGATGCAGGTCCGCAGCATGCACGACCGTGTAGCGCAATCATCCAGCCCCCTGCACAATGCGGCTTGTCCAGCATGGAATTCCAGAGGCGGGCGAAACCTCCTCTCGGGGAGAGCGACGGGCGGCCGTCTTGCGCTTCAGCCTTTGTAGCAGTATACATTTCATTGTAGTCTTTCGCCCTCGGGCGGTCAGGAGAGATCAGGTGGAGAAGAAGTTGCACATCGTCGGCATGTCGGGAAGCCTGCGCAAGGCCTCCTTCAACAGAATGCTGCTGCAAGCCGCCGGCGAGTTGATGCCGAAGAACGCGGAGCTCGAAATCCTCGAAATCGGGCACCTGCCGTTCTACAACGAGGACCTCGATAGGGACGGCGCACCCGCGCAGGTGCAGGAGTTCCGGCGCCGGGTGGCTGCGGCGGACGCCCTCCTCTTCGCGGTCACCGAGTACAACTACTCGATGAGCGCTGTACTCAAGAACGCCGTTGACTGGGCGAGCCGTCCCGTCGCGACCTCCGGCCTCAAGGGCAAGCCGGCAGCGGTGATGGGCGCATCGGGCGGCCAGTTCGGATCGGTGCGCGCGCAGCTGCACTTCCGGCATGTGGCGGTCTTCTGCGACATGCACATGGTGAACAAGCCCGAGATCATGGTCCGCGAGCCGGGCAAGAAGTTCGACGCGGAGGGGCGCCTGACGGATCCGGACACCCGGGCTCTCGTGGGGGAACTCGTGCAGGCGCTCTGCGACTGGACGCAGGTCCTGCAGCGGGGCCGCGCTTCGGCGAACGCCTAGTCCCTACGGAAGCATCAGGCGCGCCGTGCCCTGCCCGAGCAGCGTCAGGAGTATGCCTAGGAGCGGCTCTCCCGCGCCGAACAGCGCCGCCTGGAGGAGGAGCCCAGAGCGCAGGAGCAGAGCCGCCTGGCCCATCATCGTGCCGAACGTGGTGAAGCCGCCGAGCAGTCCCGTCGTGGTCGCCAGCCGGATATGCGGAGGCGTGTGGGCGCGCTGGAAGAAGATCTCCATCACGATCCCGATCGCGAATGCTCCCGCAAGGTTGATTGTCAGCACATCGAGCGCCGCGCCTGGCAGGTGCGGCGCCGCCTGTTCCACGAGGAACCGCAGCACCGTGCCGATTGCCCCCCCGGCGCCGACGGCGAGGCTGTCGCGCAGCGCCCTCATGCGATCGCCATCCCGAGCAGGGCCAGCGCCGCCCCGCCACCGACGTGCAGGACAAGGTTCCAGACCGCCTGACCGCGCTCTCCGGAGCGCAGGAGGGCGGCCGATTCATACGTGAATGTGGAGAACGTGGTGTAGGCGCCGAGAAACCCCGAGAGCAGCACAAGTGACACTGGGCGCGGCAGCGAGAGCGCCGCGGCGCCCGCGAGCAGGCCCGTCAGGAACGATCCCGTCCAGTTGATCGCCAGCGTTCCGTAGGGGAATTCCGACGGCGCGATCCGCGCGGCGGCGCGGCTTGTCCAGTACCGGGCCAGGCTGCCGAGGACACCCGCGGCGGTGATCCAGAGAAGCACGGCGGGGTTTCCTCCTTGGATAGCGAACCAATCTGCGCAGGAATCTATTGGCGCAGCGGGCAATACCCGGATCAAACGGGGGGATCGTCATGGCTGGCCTGCCGCGCATCAGCGGCCCCGCGGAACGGCTCCGGATCTACGTCGGAGAGTCCGATACGTATCACGGCAAGGGCCTGTGGCACGCGATCATCCTGGCCGCCCGCAAGGCAGGACTCGCGGGCGCGACCGTCTGCCGGGCGATCGAGGGATTCGGCGCCTCGAGCCGCATCCACACCGCGGGACTTCTGGACCTTTCGTCCGACCTCCCGATCATCGTGGAGATCGTCGACTCCTCCGAGTATATCGAACGCTTCCTGCCAACGCTCCTGGAAATGGTCCGGGACGGCATGGTCACGAGAGAACCCGTTGCAGTCGCGCACTACGGGACGACTGCCGCAGCCGCTGGCGCGGCCCCGAAGGAGGAGTCGCAGTGAGCATCCCACCGTTCTCGCTCCAGGACACGAGGGGAGACCTGGTTTCCGAGAAGGTGCTGGCGGACAGCGCTCCCGCCTTCCTCGTGCTGCTGCGCGGCTTCTCCTGACCCTACTGCCGCAAGGAGCTAGGTGAGCTCAAAGGCAGATACGAGGAGATCAAGGCCCGCGGCGTCAAGGTGTACGCATTCGGCCCGGACAGCCCGGCGGCATTCCGGCGCTACTTCGAAAAGGAAGCGCTGCCCTTCCCCGGCGTATCTGCGCCGCCGGAGCTACTAAGCGCCCTCGGACAGCAGTGGCGGCTGCTCGGATTCGGCCGGCAGCCAGCACTGATCGGACTCAAGGCTGACGGCACCGTCGGATACACGCATTTTGGAACGCGCCCGCAGGACCTGCCGGATCTCACGTCCGCCCTCGAGGCAATCGCCCCCCGCTGAATTCCGGCCGCAGCGTCCAGATCGTGCCGCATAGGCGTAACGTTGGCGCCGGGTACTGCGGCTTTCCGAACAGCCAGGACGTTTGTTGCTGCAACGGTGGGTGTTCTGGGTGGTCTAGCGGGCAGACGGCGCCTTCGTCGAGCGCCGTCGCAAAGGGTCGCAGACGGCGGAGGAGGGCCGAGAGGGCCCTCCTCCGCCGTCATGTCAGCCCCGCCCGATTACGCGTAACGGTGCACGAGCGGACGGCCGTTCGCGTCTGTGGTCGCGTCGGTCGCGATCAGGATGATGTCTACGATCCACCAGATGCCGAGACCTCCGAGGGTGATGAGTTTCAGAATGCCGGTGCCGATCTTCCCGAGATAAAACCGGTCGACGCCAAGGTGGCCGAGAAAGCAGGAGAGGAGCAGCGCCACGAGCCAGTCTCGGGCACCGGGATCGTAAACCCCCTGGACCTGCTGGGCGGCGCCGCAGCGCGCACAGTATGCGGATCCCGGGACCAGCGTCTGGCCACAGCTGCGGCAGTATGTCGTCCCGTCGGGCATTGTCGCTCCTCCTAGCTCTCCGGTGCAGCGGCCGATCTGGCGCGTCTATTGTCAGTATACGGCAGCGGTCAGGGGACTGTACCGTCGCCAAGCGGCGGCGAGAGCTCCTGGTCGGCGCGGCGAGCGAAGATCATGTGGTCCTCCCAGCGTCCCGCGATCTTGAGGTATCCGGGTGCGTAGCCCTCCTTGCGGAAGGCATTTTTCTCCACGACCCTGCTCGACGCGATGTTCCACGGCATCACGGCCGCCTGCAGGCGGTGCAGCGCAAGCACGGAGAACCCCACCCCGCAGGCTATCCCCAGGGCCTCGCTCATCAGGCCCTGCCCAGTGTGCGCCTCGTCCATGGAGTAGCCGACATAGGCGTTCTGGAAGACGCCGCGGACCACGTTGTTGAGGTTGAGCTGTCCGATGAGCTTGCCGCCCTGACGCAGGAATACGCCGAAGTGGTAGCCATGGTCCCGGGTGGCGCGTTCGAGGAAGCCTGCGATCAGGGCTTCCTGCTCCGCGATCTGCAGGTCGCGCTCGTCCTGGGCCGGAGAGTATGGCCGATGGTATTCGAGGTTGCGCCTGCGATAGGCGAGCAGCTCCGGAGCGTGGGAGCGCTGCAAGAGCTCGAGGAAGACGCGTGAACCGCTGTAGCGACGCGTCGGCTCCGGTATGTGCATCTTTACGCCCCCCGGAGGTGTGGAAGGTCGGAACCGGCAAAATTCGCAGCGGGCCGACGGGTGTCCATTTGCAGTTCGCCCGCGCCTTGGCAGACCGGGCCGGCGTCCGGCATCCAAGCCAGTACAAGGAAATCCTACGCCGAATTGCGTAGTGCGCTCAATCCCTCGGCGAACGCACGCTCGAGGACCCGGACGGCAACGGCTGGGTGATCCAGGAGGAGCGTCCCTTCGCAGGATAGGCACCGCGGCGCAAGCCCCCCGGTTCCGGAGGGCTTGCGCTTTTTCTCACCTGCGCGCCTGGTTAGAAGATCAAGCCGGTGCGTCAGATCTCCTGCGCGAGGCGCTCCACCCGGCCGCGGATCTCGTCGCGGACGGTGCGGAACACGGCGAGAACTTCTTCCTCGCTGCCCTGCGCCCTTACAGGATCCGCAAGCGGCCAGTGCAGGCGGCGCACCTGTGGTGGCGTCAGCGGGCAGCGCTCCTCCGCATCGCCGCACAGCGTGACGGCGATGTCCGCGCCGCGAAGGCGCTCCGCGTCGATTGGACGGCTCTGCTGCATGGAGATATCCACCCCCACCTCCGCCATCACGCGGATCGCGTACGGGTTCACCCGCGAGGGTTCAAGACCACCGCTCAGCACGTCGCAGCGCTGGCCGAGCATCGTGCGGGCGAACCCTTCGGCCATCTGGCTGCGGCACGAGTTGCCGGTGCAAATGAAGTAGAGCAGGGGCTTATCCATTCTGGTGCCTCCCTCTCGGCTAGACTGCGGTGACCCCGTAGAGCGCAAGGAGAACGACGGCCAGGACTGGGAGCGTCAGGGTGATGCCGACACGAAAGTAGTAGCCCCACCCGATCTTCACGCCACGGCGCTCCAGGACATGGAGCCAGAGCAGCGTCGCGAGGGAGCCGATCGGAGTGATCTTCGGCCCGAGGTCGCTGCCGATGACGTTTGCCAGCGCGAGGGAGAGGCGCATCGAGCCCTGCACCCCGGAACCGTGGATGGCGAGTGCGTTGATCATCACCGTCGGCATGTTGTTCATCACGGAGGAGAGCCCCGCAGCGAGCCCGCCCGTGTAGAGGATGCCGAGCAGACGCCCGTGGCCGGATACCGCGCGCAGCGAATCGGCCAAAAATTGCGTCAGCCCGGCATTGCGCAAGCCGAACACGACGATGTACATCCCGATCGAGAACACGACGATCTTCCACGGGGCATCGCGCAAGATCTTCCGCACACTGACCGCCGGGCTGCGGCGGGCCATGAGGAGCAGGAAGGCGGCCGCGCTGCCGGCGATCGCCGAAACCGGCAGGTGCAGCTCCTGGGTCAGGAAATACCCCACCAGAAGGAACGTGAGAACACCCCAGGAAGCGCGGAAGAGTCGGCTGTCACGCACGGCTGCGAGCGGCGCTTTGATGTCCTCCGTCGCGACACGGACGGGGAGGTCCTTGCGAAAGAAGGCGTAGAGGACGAGGAGGCTCGCAAGCAGCGCAACGAGATCCACCGGCACCATCCGCAGGGCGTAGCTCGCGAATCCGATCCGGAAGTAGTCGGCCGAAACGATGTTGACGAGGTTCGAGACGATCAGCGGGAGCGACGTGGCGTCTGCGATGAAGCCGCCTGCCATCACGAAGGCCAGGATCGCCGCAGGCGATAGGCGCAACGCTTTCACCTGCTCGTACACGATCGGGGTGAGGATGAGTGCCGCGCCGTCGTTGGCAAACAGGGCGGCGACCAGGGCCCCGAGCAGCAAGGTATAGAAGAAAAGGCGTGTGCCGCTGCCCCTCGCCAGCCGGGCCATGTGCAGCGCGGCCCATTCGAAGAATCCAATTGCGTCGAGCACGAGGGAGATCACGATGAGTGCCACGAAGGTTAAGGTGGCGTCCCACACGAGGCCGACGACGGTCCCGACCTGGGAAACAGACACGATGCCAAGTGCGACCGCCAGGACGCCGCCGACGGCTGCAGGCCACCCGATCGAGAGCCCTCGCGGCTGCCAGATGACGAGTGCAAGCACAAGGACGAAGAGGACGAAAGCAAGCAGCGGCTGGACCAAACGGAAGTACCTCCTGGGGAGACTGCGTGCATGCCCCCGCCGAAAAGGGTATCATGTAGAACGATATAAGTGAAGCCTTATGAGGTGTTGGACATTGTACGAGTTGGAAGCACGCATCTTCAAGGCGCTGGGGGACGAGACGCGCCTTCAGATCCTCGGCCTCTTGCGCCTGCGCGAGCTGTGCGTATGCGAACTGGCTGCCGTGCTTCCGGTCAGCCAGCCGGCCGTCTCCCAGCACCTGCGCCGACTGAGGGAGGCCGGGCTCGTGCGCGAGCGGCGACGGAGCTACTGGACCTACTACGCTCTGCGCGAAGACCTGCCCGATCACGTGGCGACGCTGATCCAGCGCTTGCCCGAGAGCGAGGCACTGGCCCTGGTCCATGCGTCGAGCGCCGACGCCTGCGCGGTAGAATTGCGGCCCGCGGCGCGTCCTGGAGCAGCCGCTGGCAAGGAGTCCGGTGTCAGGCCGGGAGCCTCGTGAAACGCCCGCACAGGATCCGGCAGCCGCTCGACGAGGCACTGGGCCTGAGCTTGCTGCTGGCTACGGAGGACCGCATGGAAGCGGATCTGCCGCTCACGGGACTTGCGGTGAACAGCGTCGGCCGCGCGCACGGCGGGGCGCTCGTTTCGGCGGCCGATGCGCTGATGGCGAACCTTGCCGGGCCGCCCGCAGATGACCGCGGCGCCCAGCGCGTGGTCACCGTGGATCTGCAGGCGCACTTCCTGCGCGCGGCCCGCGGCGAATCCCTGCGCCTTGTCGCCCAGCTCCTGCGCAAGGGACGGCGCCTCTCCTTTGCCGAGTGCCGCATCTTTGACCGGGAGGGCGTTCTCGTTGCGCACGTGAGCGGCAGTTATGCCGCTTTGGACGACGGCTTGCCGCAGGAGCTCTGACTGCGGCGCGGGGTCGGCGGCTACTGCCTGATTCCACCGCTGCGAGCACTGCGGGACCGCCAGCGACCGCGGCCCTAGCGCGGCGAAGAACCTCGTGCAGCGCATCACCGAGGCCTCCCGCAGGCGCTGAGCGCAATTAAGCATATGGGCCCCACGCTCGTGGCCCCGCCTTCGCGAAGCAGGAATCCAGCGATATTCAAGAGGCGAACCGGCCGCGGCGACCAATGCCCGCGCCGCGCTCGCGCTACAATACCGTTGATCGAGACCGTTGGAGGCTGACTTCGTGCTCATCTCCATCTTCATGATCGTCGCGCTGCTGGTGGCCCTGATCGCGCTGCCGGTGGCGGCGCAGGGAACGCGGCGCAGTGCCTGGATCGTCTGGGGTGCGATCGGCCTCATCTGCGTCGTTGGGGCGGCACTCGCCTATCGCCTCGCGATCGGACAAAATCCCTTTTTCCTAGGCTAGGCGTCACGCGCACCGGGTTTCACGTAAGATGCCACATGATCCCCGATTTCGAGCCGTCCGGGAACTTGCCGCCAGGCATCCATGGCGCGACCTGGGACGAAGTGACCAGCAAGCTTGGCACCGGCATACACCGCAAGAAACTCCTGCGGCAAGTTCAGCCTGCGCTCCATGCTTTCAAGGATGCGGGCTGCCGCACCGTCTACCTTGCGGGCAGCTTCGTCACCAAAAAGCGCCGGCCGGGCGATATCGACATCCTTTGGGACCCGGCTGGAGTGGACACCAACGTGCTCGACGGGGCCTACCCCATCCTGTCGGACGGCTCGCCGCCCGCGCGCCAGCAGCAGAAGAAAACCTTCGGCGCGGAGTTTATCGCGTCTACGACCCCTCGGTCTGGTCTTCCATACGTCGATTTCTTCCAAACCGAAAAAGGGACCGACGCACCGAAGGGCATCGTGCGCCTCGATTTGAGCTTGGTGCCGTAGCGGTTACGTAACTGGGGGACCATTCGATAACCCGCCTCATATCCTGGGCCGAAGAGGTGATGGATGTGAGCTGTCCTCCGGGAACCTTCCCCCATAACTACCAGCAGGGGGAGACTTTCTTCACGCTTGCCCAGCAGTTTCACACGACCGTTGCGGCCATCCAGGCGGCGAACCCCAGCCTTGACCCCTACAACCTCCAGCCGGGCATGGTCATCTGCATCCCGATCGGTATGCCGCCCAGCCCATGTCCTCCGGGAACCTTCCCCCACAACTACCAGCAAGGGGAGACATTCTTCCTCCTCGCCCAGCAGTTCCACACGACCGTTGCGGCCATCCAGGCGGCGAACCCCAGCCTTGACCCCTACAACCTCCAGCCGGGCATGGTGATCTGCATCCCGCAGGCAGCACCCGTCCCCTGCCCGCCAGGGACCTTCGCCTATACCATCCAGCAGGGCGACACCTTCTTCCTCCTCGCCCAGCGCTTCCACACGACGGTCGCGGCGATCATGGCCGCGAACCCCGGCGTCGACCCCTACAACCTCCAGCCCGGCCAAGTCATCTGCATCCCAGGTGCTCCGCAGGTACCCTGCCCGCCGGGGACCTTCCCCTACACCATCCAGCAGGGCGACACCTTCTTCCTCCTCGCCCAGCGCTTCCACACGACGGTCGCTGCGATCATGGCGGCGAACCCCGGCGTC
>JAKAPV010000288.1 GCA_021806845.1 Bacillota bacterium
GAAAAGAGGCGCGCCGTTTCCCTTGATGAGCACGAAATCCTCGATGTTATCGTGGTCCACGGTGACTTCCCCGCGAACCAGATCCACGAAAGTCGTCGCGCCGGGCAGCGGGACCCTGAAGCGAAGTGCACCTCCGGATTCCGGCCCCAAGCCGCGATCTCGGCAGTAACGGTCGTAGCCCGCCTTGCCACCGGAAGCCTTGACGCGCGCATCTATCTCCTCGCGGGTGCAGTCGCAGTAATAGGCTGCGCCGGACGCGTACAGCTTCGAGGCGGCCTGAGCGTAGAGGCCCATACGTTCGCTCTGGCGAAACGGACCTTCATCCCAGGTCACGCCCAGCCAGCTCAAAGCGTCGAGGATCCCGTCGACCCACTCTTCACGATTCCGCTCCGCATCGGTGTCCTCTATGCGCAGGACGAACTTCCCCCCCGCCTTGCGGGCCATCATCCAGTTGTAGAAGGCAGTCCGTGCCCCGCCTACGTGGAAGTAGCCGGTCGGCGACGGAGCGAAACGTACTTTCATCATTGCTGTTCTTCACTCTCGGCGTGATTCCCGGTGCACACGTGCAGCCACCGGAGGAGAATCCACGGGTCCACTCCAGCCTATTTGTCGCCGCCGCCATTGCCCCAAGTCGGCGGCTTCTCTCGCCTAGCCGCACAACCCCGCCTAAAATGGCCTGGTCGGCGTGGATCATTCTCACGCCACCCCTTGTTGGCTAATCCTGTTATGGGCATGGCCACAACTCATGAAAAGCGCTCGGGAGGTTTGCATGACTGGTTCGATACTCGGTACGCGCGTAACCAGGGTCGAAGATCCGCAGCTCCTGCGAGGACGCGCGACCTACGTTGACAACCTCGAGCACCCCGGCGTCCTTCGCTGTCACTTCGTGCGGTCCACCATGGCCCATGCCCGGATTTCGGCGGTCGACGTCGAGGCGGCTAAGGCGATTCCGGGAGTCCACTCGATTTGGCTCGCGCACGACCTGGGGCTCGACGACTACGTTCCCGCCTTTCCGCTTAACCCCAAACTGCTCCGCTCAGCACTGGCCCGCGGGCACGTCAGGTTCGTCGGCGAGCCGGTCGCACTTATCGTGGCGGAATCGCGCGCAATCGCCGAAGACGCTGCGGAAGCGGTCGTAATCGAATACGAGGAACTCGACCCGGTCGTGGACATGGAAAAAGCCCTCGCGGCGGGCGCTCCAATCATCGACGAGCAAATCGAGCGGAACCTGGTCGGATCGACCGTCGCAGGCAACGACCATGATCCCCTCGCGGATGCCGAGGTGACGGTTGCCGGCCGTTTCGTCAATCAGCGGATGGCAGTGGTGCCGATGGAGACCAATTCCATCGCGGTATATCCCCCGAAGGACGGCGAGCCCATGCTCGTCTACGTCTCAACGCAGATGCCCCACCTCTTCCACAACAAGCTGGCCAAAGAGCTCGGGCTCCCCAAGGAGGAGATCCGCGTAATCTCCCCCAACGTCGGCGGCGGATTCGGCGGCAAAGCCGGCCTAGCGGCCGAGTACTTGGCGGTGGCCCGCGCGGCACAGCTTTCCGGGTCCGCCCTGCGCTGGGTGGAGACGCGAGAGGAGAACCTCGTCTCGATGCAAGGTCGTGGCCAGGTCCAATACGTCGAGCTTGGCATGACCCGCGATGGACGCTTCACCGGGATGCGCTGCCGGATGATCGGCGACGCGGGAGCGGAAGGAGGATTCGGCGGTGGCCTGGTGCTCGGTTCGACGAAGTCCATGGCCCAAGGCGTCTACAGCATCCCCAAGATATCCTTCCTTGCCGCAGCGGCCTCCACAACCACCGCCCCGGTGGGAGCCCTTCGCGGCGCAGGCAGGCCCGAGGCGGCGTCCTTCCTCGAGCGCATCGTCGACATGGCGGCCGCGAAGCTCGGCATCGATCCCGCCGAACTGCGCTTCCGCAACATGATCGCGGAAGGAAGCTTCCCGTACCACACCCTTATGGGACCAACCTACGATTCAGGGAACTACCAGAGCCCTCTGCGCAAGGTACTCGAGATCGCCGGATATGAAGAGCTGCGACAGGAGCAGGCGAGACGCCGCAAAGAGGGTGACCCCATGGCCCTTGGCATCGGCATCTCCTGCTACGTGGAGGTAACCGCCGGTGGCGGGGGCTCCGAGTTCGGCGCGGTTGAGATAACTCCCGAAGGCGGCGCGGTCATCAGGGTCGGCACCTCTGGCCATGGGCAGGGCCACCAAACAACTTTTTCGATGCTCGTGTCCGACACTTTGAAGATTCCAATGGACAAGATCGAATTCATCCAGTCCGACACCAAAGAGGTTCCCAGGGGCGGCGGAACCGGTGGGTCACGCTCACTTCAACTAGGCGGGACCGCAGTTGCCCAAGCTGCCAAGGAGGTCCTCGCCATTGCTCGCAAGGTGGCAGCCAATCATTTCGAGGCCAATCCAGACGACATTGTCGTCTCCGAGGCAGGGAGTCTGCACGTCGCGGGCTCACCTTCGATCTCCCTGAGTTGGAGCGAGCTGCGCAACGAGGCCGAGAGGCAGGGCGAGGAGCTGGCCTATCAGGGAGACTTCAAGCAGGGCGGGGCAACCTTTCCGTTCGGCGCACACCTGTCCGTGGTCGAGGTCGATACGGAGACCGGCCGAGTGCGAGCACTTCGCCATATTGCCGTGGACGACTGCGGCAGAGTCCTAAACCCGTTGGTGGTCGAGGGACAGCAGCACGGGGGCATTGCCCAAGGGATCGCACAGGCGCTCTACGAGGAGATGTCCTTCGATGAATGGGGCACCCCACGCAATCTGAGCCTTGCCGAGTACCTGGTGCCCTCAGCGGCCGAACTGCCCTCATTCGAAACCGCGAATACCGAGACGCCATCGCCACTTAACCCGCTCGGGGCCAAGGGGATCGGCGAATCGGCGACGGTCGGCTCCACGCCTGCGGTGCAAAACGCCATAGTCGACGCCCTTGCGCACCTGGGCGTATGCCACATCGACATGCCCGCGACACCAGAGCGCGTGTGGCGAGCAATAAAGGATGGCAGCGACGCCATCACATGGCGAGAACCTCCCGAAATCTTCAGCGACATCCTGGCCAACGCCGCAACCGCCGAAGCCGCCGAAGAGATCGACATCTGATGGCTGCGCCGCCCCCAGGGGCGGCGCAGTGCTAGGTGGGCTGCTTACCGAGGCTTGTATTCGTAGAAGCCACGACCGGACTTGCGGCCCAACAGACCCGCTTCGACCATGCGCAGCAAGAGCGGCGGCGGCGCGTATAGCGGCTCCTTGAATTCCTGGTAGAGGGATTCGGCCACAGCCATCGTGGTATCGAGCCCGATGAGGTCGCACAGGGCCAAGGGCCCCATGGGATGCGCGCAACCCTCGACCATACCGGTGTCGATATCCTCGGCAGAGGCGAAGCCCGATTCCATCATTCGGATCGCCGAGAGGATGTAGGGGATCAAGAGTGCATTCACAATGAAACCCGCCCGGTCCTT
>JAKAPV010000289.1 GCA_021806845.1 Bacillota bacterium
GCAGGTCCTCGGCGTCGGCTACGGAGCGATGGGGGCCGTGGCCGCCGGCAGGATCGTCGGCATCACGGTGCTCGTCCTGCTGGTCGCGAAATACTTCGCGACGCTCGTCACGATCGGAGCCGGAGGCACCGGCGGCGTCTTCGCTCCAAGCCTCTTCCTTGGCCTCATGCTCGGCACGGCCTACGGAACGCTCGTGCACAGCGCTGCCCCGAACACCTTCGCTGCAGCGGCCGTCTTTGGCGTCGCAGGCATGGGCGCGGTCTTCGCGGCTGCCGCGCAGGCGCCCCTGACCGCCGCCGTGATCGTGCTCGAGATGACGGGGGACTACCGCATCGCGATGGGCACCGTGCTGGCATGCGCCCTGAGCTATTTCATCTATGGCTCGATGCAGCGCGACACCATGTACACGGTGCGCCTCAGCCGCCGCGGGATCCGCATCCTGCGCGGCGCGGAGGTGCGGCCCCTGCAGTCGCTGCTCGTCACGTCGGCCATGCGCCCTGTGGAGCGGCGGGTCCTCACGACCGAGACGCTGCAGGAGGCCCAGCAGAAGATGGCAGAGCTGCACGCGGACTCGCTGGTCGTGGAGGACGAGCAGGGTGTCTACTCGGGCGTGCTGGAGGCCCCTACGGTGCTCGCCGCCACGACGAAGCAGGGCCTCGAGGCGACGGTCGGGTCGGCCTCGCTCAACCGGGTGCCTCCCGTCGCGCCGTCGACGAACCTCGATGAGGCGATGCAGCGCTTTGCGCTCTACGACACGGACGTGCTGCCGGTCGCCGAGAAGCAGCGACTGCTCGGCCTTTTGACCCGGCGCGACGTGCTGCAGGCCTACCAGACCCACACCACCCTCAGTCTGGAGACGGACCGCAAGGTCTCGCTGATGCAGCAGGAGACCGGCAGCTCCGGCGCCTTCCAGTCGTTCGGCGTGTCAGCGGGCAGCCCGATCATCGGCAGCGCCATCCGCGACCTGCGGCTCCCGCAGCATACCCTCATCGTAGCGGTGGAGCGGGGCGCAACGGTCGTTGTGCCGCATGGCGACACGAAGATCGAGGAGGACGACCGGATCGTCGTCTACGCGAATCCGCCGGGCGGCATCGACGAGGTGCGCAGGCTGCTGCAAGGCTCGCAGCGAGTGCGAGCGTAGGCGGTCCGATCGAAGCGCCAGGCGGCCCCTTCGCACCCGGCGAGGGGCCACCTGTTATCTTTTGCGGGCACGCATCCGGCCTCTTCAGCCCCTCAGCACCCGCAGCGCCCGCACGCCGCCAAGGATGAGCGACCAGGGCATGACGCGCAGTTCCGCCTCCCCGCTTGCCCGCCACTCGGCGGGTCCCTGCAGGAGCGGCTCGATCTGGATTTCCCGCGGGCGCAATCCTCGCACGGCAAGAAAGGTGCCGAGCACAGACCATGCCGCGCCGTAGAGCAGTGCGGTGGCGGCTGGATCGCCCGCACTGCCCTGCGCCGCGATGCGGAGGTCTCCGACGGGCGCCGAGCGCAGCGGCGCGAGGAAGGCCGCGAACGCCTTGAGATCTCGCAGCGGGCCCGGGCCGCTCGCGGCATTCCCGGCGCCGCTCTGCGGGCCGCCTTGCGAAGGGTCCGCTGCCGCTGCTGCGATAGACGTCCAGCTCGATAGCGTCCAGCCGAAGAGCCGTGCCTCCGCCTCGCTGACGCCGGGATAGCGCAGGCGAACGAACAGGCGCAAGGGCATGAGGAGCATCAGGAACGAGAACGCCAGCGCGCCGAGAAGACCGAATCCGAACGTCAAGGCACCCGCCTCCGAGGCTAGAGTGCCTCCTCCTCGGGCTCGGCTTGCGCGACCTCCGGCAAATCGGCGAGCGACGCGAGATTGAATCTTCGCAAAAATTCGGCGGTCGTACCGTAGAGGGGCGCACGGCCGACGCCCTGCGACCGCCCGACCACCTCGATGAGTCCGAGTTCGAGAAGGGTCTGCACGGTGCGCTCGGAACGAACCCCGCGCACCTCGTCGATCTCGGCGCGGCTGACGGGCTGCCGGTAGGCGATCAGTGCGAGGGCCTCGAGCGCGGCAGCCGAAATCTCCCCGGGCGCCGCCGGCAGGCGGTTGGCGAGGTACGCACCGAGGTCCGGCGCGGTCGTCAGGCTGACCTGTCCGTCATGCCACGAGAGAGTGATGCCGTGTCCCTCGAGTTTCGCCTCGAGCTCGCTCAGCAGCACGCGCACCTCGAGTGTCGTGGTGCCCAGATGGCGCGCGATCGCGTCCTCGCTGAGCGACCCGCCGCTCGCGAACAGGAACCCCTCGATCTCCCGCCAGTCAGCCAATCGTCTCCTCCTCCCGCGCCACTAGGTACAGGGGGCCATACAGGCGCTCCTGCTCGATGGATGTCTCTCCAAGGCGCGTCAGCTCAAGCGCCCCCAAAATCTCCAGGATCCCGTCTCGCTGCGGCCGCCCGGGCGCCGCGATCCGCAGCCTGCGCTCCACCCTGAGCGCCCGCCGCAGGTCGATCAGCACGCGACGGAAGGCGAGCCGTGGCCGCTGGCGCAGTCTCGCGCGGCGGCCGATGCGGCGGGCACGCCGACGCACGCGGTCCATGGCCTCGACGAGCACAATGGGCGGGTACGAGGCCAGCTGTGCGCGCACAGGGTGCAGGAAAACCGCCCGGCGCGCCCTCGCGCGCAGAAAGGGCACGCCGACCTGCACCTCAGGCGCATCCTGCGCCTGGGGAATGGCTGAGGCGTCGCCGTCTTCGTCGGAGAGGTCGAATTCACCGCGCTGCCATCCCGCCTTGAGACGGATAAGCCGGGCAGAGAGGACCGCAAAGTCGCCGATCTCGCCGAGAGGGAGGTCTTCCGCTCCGCGCAGTTCCTCTTGGAAGGCCCTGGCGATGCGCGCGAGGGAAATCTCAGGCAGCGGCAGATCGCGCTCCAGGCAAAGACTGACCAGGAGTTCCAAAGGACCCTGGTACCGCTCCTGCTCCACCCGAAAATCCATTGCGACTCCCCTTGCCGGTGCGGACACAAGTATACCGCAGGCCGGGCAGGGCATGGCAGGGGTACGGTTGATATCGTGGGCTCGCGCGCAATGCGTCAGCACTGCCGCATGGTGAGAAGCGATCCAGGTGTATATTGCACCATTTGACTCAATAACTGGCGCGTCTGCGATCTGTAGCGAGGTATCGGCGCAGGCGGCCAGCGCCTCGCTCAGTGCGGGACGTCGGTTTGCGGCCTCACACTTTCGGGCGGGTTTGCAAGCCCGCGTTGCACGGCTGCCTGTGTGGAGGGGCTGTAAGACCGGCGCGCAGGGGTGCCGGAGCGCTCCGATGAAGCAGGAAACCCCGGGGGCGACCCTGGGAATCCCCTTCGTTTACGAAGGGGAGAAGTCAACCGGTACAGTTCGCCACAGCCCGACGGCGAAGGCAAGACCCGTGGCGCCGGCCAGGACCCATGGCAGGAACAGTGGGACGGCGTGGAGGAGGAGTCCGGCGGTGACGGCTCCAACCGAATTCGC
>JAKAPV010000037.1 GCA_021806845.1 Bacillota bacterium
ATGGCGTTTTCCGCGGAGCTGTTCGCTGTTCTGCTGGGGCTGATGGGCGCTCTTTGGGCCAGGATCGGATTCGTCATGCGGGGGGACGTGCGGAAGTGAGCGAGGCGCATGGACGCACGCTGCAAGACCACTGGGCGGATTTCTTGGCTGTCGCCGAGGAGGCCGCGCTCTCGGTCCTTGAGCAGGTCGGCAAGGGCGACAAGGAAGCGGCGGACCAGGCGGCGGTAGACGGGATGCACGCGGCCTTCCGGCGCTTGCCGCTGTCGGCGCGGGTGGTGATCGGCGAAGGCGAGATGGATGAGGCGCCGATGCTGTTCATCGGGGAAGAGCTCGGCCGCGGCGGACTTGGCTGCGATATCGCGGTAGACCCGCTCGAGGGAACGGGCTTGACCGCCGCCGCGCAGGACGGCGCGATGACGGTGCTGTCCGCCGGCCCGCAGGGCAGCCTCCTGCACGCTCCGGACATCTACATGGAAAAGATCTGCGCCGGTCCCGCCGCTGCCGGCCGGCTGCGCATCGACGCGCCGCTGCGGGAGAACGTCCTCGCGATCGCGGATGCGCTCGGCAAAGAGCCGCGTCGGCTCGTCGCCGCCGTACTGGACCGCCCGCGCCACGCGGACGCCATCGGGGAACTGCGCAAGCTTGGCGTCTCGATACGCCTGCTCTCCGCTGGAGACGTCGGTCCCGCAGTCGCCACCTGCCTGCCAGGCGGCGGCATCGACCTCGTGGTCGGCACCGGCGGCGCCCCGGAGGGCGTGCTCGCGGCGTGCGCCGTCCGCGCGCTGGGGGGTGCCTTCTGCGGCCGCTTGCGCCCGGAGAACGAGCAGGAGCGCGCGCGCCTCCAGGAGATGTTCGGCGCCGATGCGGAGCGTCCGCTGCAACTGACAGACATCGTCCGCAGCGATGACGTCGTCTTTGCCGCGACCTCTGTCACGGAGTCCGCGGCGGGACCGGCACCGGAAGTGGGCGACGGCGGTGTCTGGCTTTCGTCGCTTGTGATCGCGGGCAAGACCATACGCAGGGTTCGTCGCTTCATTCCGTCGGATTCACTGTAAGACACGGGCCCAGCCCGGAATGGGGCGTGATGTCAGTCTACTGGCAACTCTCGCTGCTCGCACTGTCGCTTGGCCTCGACAACCTCTCCGTGGCCGTCGGCATCGGCGTGCAAGGTGTCACCCGCAGGCGCGCGCTCTTCATTGCGGCGGTGTTTGCGCTCTTCCAGACGGCATTGCCGGCTGCGGGCATCTGGATCGGCATCGCGGTTGGCCCTCGCCTTGGCGACTACGCGGGCTATGTGGGCTTCGCCGCCCTCTTTGTGCTCGGCGTGCTGACGACAGCGCTCGCGCTGCGGCCCGGGAAGTCCGGCTTTCAGCTTAGCAGCGGACCAGGACTCGTCCTCGCTGCGGCGGGTGTCAGCCTGGATTCCCTCGCGGTCGGCTTTTCTCTGGCGCTGGTCGGTTTTCCGCCACTCGAAACGGTCATCGCGCTTGGCATTTCCGCGTGGGTCATGACCTGGGCAGGGTTGCACTTCGGCCGCCAGATCGGCCAGCGCATGGAAGAGTGGGCCGAGGTGGCGGCCGGCGCCGTGCTGGCCATGACAGGTCTCGCTCTCTTCCTGCACAAGCTCCTTGGCTGACGTTGCCCCCGCAAAGCGGCTCAGGCAGCTCGAGCCTCGCTGCAATCGCGCTGTCTGCCCGCCGATCATCGGCACCGCGCGGCCTGCGGTCTGCTTGACCGGCCCTCAGACGGGTGATATCCTTCATAGAGCATTGCCCTGCCCGCAGGGCGCATTTTTTGGCGCTTGCAACCCGCGACAGAGCGGCCTCGCGCACGTGCGACAAGGTGGTGACATGTAAGATGAAGCCCGGCATCCACCCGAGGTACGAGAAGACCACGATCACGTGTTCGTGCGGTGCGACCTTCGAGGTGGGGTCCACCAAGCAGAACATTCGCGTCGAGATCTGCTCGCACTGCCACCCGCTGTTCACCGGCGGACAGCAGCGCATCGTAGACACCGGCGGTCGCGTGGAGCGCTTCAAGAAGCGCTACGGCCTGTAGGAAGGAGGCGGCCCCCGCCTCCTTCCTTCTTTTCTTGCAAGGGGGGACGCCGATGAATGGCTACCTCAAGGACCTGCGGCTACTGGTCGGATCGCGTCCCTTGATCGTGCCGGGAGCCTGTGTGATCTTGCGGGACGCGCGCGGAGCGATCCTCCTGCAGAGGCGTACGGACGACGGGCTCTGGGGCCTGCCCGGGGGTGCCATGGAGCCCGGGGAGACGCTCGAGGAGACAGCGCGGCGCGAGCTGCGCGAGGAAACGGGGCTTGAAGCGGCACAGCTCAGGCTGCTGGACGTCATCTCCGGCGAGGAGGTCTACCACCGCTACCCGAACGGGGACGAGGTCTACAATGTGGTCGCCGCATTCATCGGCGACGCCCCCGAGAAAGGACCGCGGCCGGATCACGACGAGAGCAGCGAGACGCGCTACTTCCCGGCCGATGACCTGCCGACCGATCTTGGACTCGACCGCGTCGTGATCCGACGCTTTCTCGCACTCGCAGGTGAGACACCCGGAGGGGACTAGGCTTGGACGAACGACTGGAGCGCCTGATGCGTCAATACGCGGAGCTTGAGCTGGAGCTGGCCGACCCCGAGCTCTGGAAGGATCCCGCGCGCGCCGCAGACCTTCGCCGGCGCCAAGGCGAGATCGAGCCGACCGCCCTCTGCGCGCGCGAACTGCAGAAGGTGCAGGCGGACCTCGCGGAGGCAAGGCAGCTTGCCCAGGGCGACGATCCGGAGATGCGCTCTCTGGCCGCAGAGGAGGAAGCGCAGCTCGAAGGGCGCGAGTCCGCATTGCAGGCCCAGCTCGCGGAGCTGCTCGCGCCGCGCGACCCGCGCGACGACAAGGACGTGATCGTCGAGATCCGCGGCGGAGCCGGCGGAGACGAGGCGGCACTGTTCGCGGGAGAACTCTTCCGCATGTACGGCCGCTATGCGGAGCGGCACAGCTGGCAGATCGAGATGATGGACGAGAGTCCCACGTCGATCGGCGGGTTCAAGGAAGTCATCTTCGCGGTGAAGGGCCGCGGCGCCTATTCCCGCCTGCGCTTCGAAAGCGGCGTGCACCGCGTCCAGCGCGTGCCCGAGACGGAAGCGCAGGGTCGCATCCACACCTCTACGACGACCGTTGCCGTGCTGCCGGAGACGGAGGAGGTCGAACTCAACATCGATCCGCAGGAGCTCAGGATCGATACATTCCGGGCGGGCGGCGCAGGCGGCCAGCACGTGAACAAGACCGAGTCCGCCGTGCGGATCACCCACCTGCCGACGGGGATTGTGGTGATCTGCCAGGACGAGAAGAGCCAGCACAAGAACCGCGACAAGGCGATGCGGGTGCTGCGCGCGCGCCTCATGGAGCGGCTGCAGTCCGAGGCGCACGCGGAGCTTGCGCAGGAGCGGCGCAGCCAGGTGGGGACCGGGGACCGCTCCGAGCGCGTCCGCACGTACAATTACCCGCAGGGCAGAGTCACCGATCACCGTATCGGGTTTACCACCCATCGCCTGACCGAGGTGCTCGACGGCGACCTCGACGAGCTGTTCGACGCGCTGAACAAGGAACTGAGGTGACCAGGGGCGAGTTCCTGCGCACGGGCGGCCTGCCCCGGCAGGAGCTTGCGCAGCTGCTTTGCGCGGCGCTCTCGCTCGATCGCGCGCAGATCTATACCGCCCCGGAGCTGGACATCCCCGCGCCGCTGCTGCGCAAACTGCGGGGGCAGGTACGCCGGCGTCTGGAGGGCTGGCCCCTGCAGTACCTCCTCGGCACCGCTTGGTTCTGGTCGCGGCCGCTCCGTGTCGGACCGGGCGTACTCGTGCCGAGGCCGGAGACCGAGATCCTCGTGCAGGAGGCGCTCAGGCGCGCTCCGGTCGGAGGGCGCGTCGCGGACATCGGAACCGGGTCGGGCGCGATCGCCCTCGCCCTCGGCGTAGAGCGGCCGGATCTGCACATCGTCGCGGTGGAGAAATCGCGGCGCGCCTTGCGCTACGCAAGGCAGAACCTCGCAGGCATCGCGGAGGCAGTGGAAGGGGATCTCCTGTCGCCGCTTCGCGAGGTGCAGGACGTCATCGTCTCGAATCCGCCGTACATCTCGGCGGACGAGTACCGGTCGCTTCCCTCCGACGTGCGCCGCGAGCCGCGCGCGGCGCTTCATGGCGGACCGGACGGGCTTGCGGTGGTACGCAGACTGGCGGAAAAGGCGCCCGGGCACCTGGCGCGCGGTGGGTGGATCATCCTCGAGGTCGGAGCGGGGCAGGCCGAAAACGCGCTGCAGATCCTTGAACAGAGCGGCTTTGTAGAGCGCTTCGCGCAGGAAGACCTTGCGGGCATACCGCGGGTCGTAGGGGGAAGGACGCCATGCTGACCGCGAAGCTTCCCGCCGATCGCGGCGGCATCTCCAGGGCTGCTGCGCTCCTGCGGGCGGGGGCGCTCGTCGCGTTTCCCACCGAGACCGTGTACGGCCTCGGCGCGAACGCCGCGGACCCATCGGCGGTCGCGCGGATCTATGCGGCAAAGGGCAGGCCGGCAGACAATCCCTTGATCGTGCATGTCGCGAGCGCGGCAGCGATCAGCGAGTGGGCCGTTCCGGATGCGCGGGCACGGGAGCTCGCGCAGAGCTTCTGGCCGGGGCCGCTCACGCTGGTGCTGCCCGGCCGCGGACTGTTCGGGGCGCAGACCCTGGCCCTGCGCATGCCCCGCCAGCAGGAGGCGCTGGAGCTGCTGCGCGCCGCAGACCGGCCGATCGCAGCACCTTCGGCGAACCGGTCCGGCAGGCCGAGCCCGACCTCGGCGAGCGCCGCGTATCTCGAGATGCAAGGCCGGGTTGAGGCGGTGATCTTCGGACCCGACGCAGACGTCGGCATCGAGTCGACGGTCCTTGACCTGACGGGGCCGGCAGCGGCGGTGCTGCGGCCCGGCGGGCTCTCTGCGGCAGAGATCGCCGAGGTTCTCGGGGAGCATGTCGACAGTGCAGCGCGCCCGCACCGCTCCCCGGGAACGCGCTACCGCCACTATGCGCCCGACGTTGCGGTGGTGCTGCTCTCGGGCACGGACGATCGGGTACTCCTGGAACAAGCCCGGCGTGCCCTTTCTGCGCGTGCCGGTTCTTGGTACATTGGCCTTGCGAGGACGGCGCCGCCGGGCGCGCGCGGCCTCCTCGCAAGGGATGTCCGGCAGTTGCAGCGGTCGCTGTACGCGACGCTGCTTGCGGCGGAAACCGAGGGCGCACCGATCGTGGCGGTGCTTCCGCCCGATTCCCCGCAGGCCGCGGGAGTGCGCGACCGCATGGTGCGGGCAGCCGGCGGGGTACCGGCAACCGATCGGGAGGGGTGAGCGTAGATGCAGCGCGTCGTGTTCCTTTGCAGCGGCAACACTTGTCGCAGCCCGATCGCTGCGGCCATCCTGCGCGCGCGCAGACCGGACGCGCAGGTGCTTTCCGCCGGGCTCGCAGCGGTTGACGGCCTCCCGGCGGCGGAGACCGCGCGTGCCGTGGCACGCGAGCGCGGTCTCGACCTTGAGGGACACCGGTCGCAGACCGCGCAGGCGAAGCTGTTTTCGGGCGGGACGCTTGGGCTTGCGATGACTCGCCGCCTGGCCGAGGAGGCGCGGCGGCAGTTCCCTGAGGCGGCGAACCGCATTTTCAGCTTGGGTGCTTACGCCGGCTTGCCTGAGCAGGACGTGGAAGACCCGATCGGACAGGGCGAAACAGTGTACAGGGGCGTCGCGAACCAGGTGGCGGATCTGCTCCACGCCGCCGAAGTGCGTCGCGGATGGCTCTTCTTGTCGTCTGTCGGTCTCGGCTCCGACCACGCCGGGCTGATCCTGAAGCGTGAAGTGCTTGCCGCCCTGCGGCAGGACGCGATCCCGGCTGTCGACTACGGCACCGACAGCGCGGAAAGCTGTGACTATCCCGACTTCGCGCAGGCTGTGGGGCAGGCGATCGCCAGCGGCGAGATCGGAGCAGGCGTGCTGGTGTGCGGCACCGGTATCGGCATGTCGATCGCGGCCAACAAGGTCCCTGGCGTGCGCGCTGCGCTTGCGGGCGAAGGACTTGCGGCAGAGCTTTCGCGCCGACACAACGACGCCAACGTGCTTTGCCTGGGTGCGCGGCTGACTGGGCCGGAACTTGCGAAGGAAGCCGCGTTGCGCTTCCTGCGCACGCCGTTCGAGGGTGGGCGCCATGCTGGCCGCGTGGCGAAGATCGCGGCACTGGATCAGGACAACCCTTGAGATAGGGGGGGGCAGGCGGATCTGCCGCCAGCGGCATGGAAAATGTGACGGAGGCGGCGCGCGACGCGCTCGCAGAGCTTTTGGAGATCGCACGTCTCGCTCCAGGTGACGTCGTGGTGGTGGGCGGCTCCACGAGCGAGGTGCTGGGTCAGCGCATCGGCAGCGCATCCGCCATCGAAATCGGCGAGCAGCTCGTGCTGGGACTCCTGCAGGCCCTGCAGGCGTCCGGAGCCGCGCTCGCGGTGCAGTGCTGCGAGCACCTCAACCGATCGATCGTCGTGCCGCGCAGGGTGCGCAGGGAGCGAGGGCTGCAGGAGGTGACAGCCGTGCCCGTGCCGGGTGCCGGCGGGGCCTTGGCAGCCGCCTATTACCAGTCGCTGGGCGAAGAGGCCTGTCTCGTCTCGTCGATCGCGGCCGAAGCCGGACTCGATATCGGTGATACCCTGATCGGCATGCACCTGCGGCCGGTCGCCGTGCCGGTGCGGCTGCGCGTCAACCGGATCGGCGCGGCGCACGTCGTCGCAGCCCGGACGCGGCCGCCGCTGGTCGGCGGGCCGCGCGCGCATTACCCGGAGGGCACGGCGCGATGAGCCGGCCGAGGCCGAGCTGGGATTCGTATTTCATGCGCATCGCTGACGCGGCAAGCGAGCGTTCCACCTGCTTGCGCAGGTCTGTCGGCGCCGTTCTCGTAAGGGATCGGCGCATTCTCGCGACCGGCTATAACGGCGCACCGGAAGGGCTGCCGCATTGCGTCGACGTCGGGTGTCTAATCGTCGACGGCCATTGCGTGCGCACGCTGCACGCCGAACAGAATGCCCTCTTGCAGGCGGCGGCACACGGCGTGTCCACGCAAGGAGCCACTATCTACGTAACGTCTGAACCTTGCTTGCATTGCACGAAAATGTTATTGAACGCGCGGGTGCAACGCATTGTCTACCGCGACCCTTATGAGGACGCATTGGCGCGGGAGATGCGCGTCGAGGCGGGAATTCTCTGTGAGCAGGTCGAAGAGTCAGCCGTGGACGAGACTCCGATGGGGAAGGGCGATAAAGACCATGGCCGACACGAAGCAGGTTCACCTTCCGAAACTTGATGGGCTGAAACCGACCCTGGAGTCGACAGCGCTCAAGGTAATGGAGGAAGCAGGAGAGCTCGGCGCCGCGATCGGCAAGGTTCGGGGTCTTTCCGGCGAGCGCGTGGCTCTTGATGAGCGTGCCGCGATGCGGCACGTCGCAGAAGAATTGCTGGACGTGGCCCAGACGGCCGTAACCATGATGTTTGTGCTCGAAGAGTCTTATGGAGTAGAAATCGGTGAGATCGTAGAGGCGCACGTTGAAAAGCTTGTGAGGAAGGGATACTTGCGTCAATCTTAATAGTGTGGCTAAAGACATCCGCATGACGCAGATTTATCCTTTGACCTAGATGCCCGCCGGGCCTAAGATACATGCGCTTGACTTCGAACCATATTGAGGTGTAATCGCATGCCCCAACTATTTGCGGCCCTGTTGGCCGGTGCCATTGTGCTGGCACTGACGCCGCTTGTCCGGCGTTGGGTGGTCGCGCACGGCTTTCTAAAGCAGCCGGGCGCGCGCTCTATGCATCGCAGGCCCATGCCGCACATGGGGGGCCTTGCAATTGTCGGAGGTTTTACCGCGACTGCCGTCGCGACGTCCTGGCACAACCCCGGCGTCATCGGCATGTTGTCGGGCGGACTTGTCATCGCTGCCATCGGATTGATCGACGACATATGGAACCTGAGGCCGTGGCAAAAACTGCTCGGGCAGACATTGGCCGCGGTTGTGCTGGCGGTGTTCGGAGCGCATATCGGCTGGGTCACGAACCCCTTTGGCGGCATTCTGTTTACGGGGCCCTGGGGCTATGTCCTGACCGTCGTGTGGGTCGTGGCCGTCACGAACATCCTGAATCTCGCAGACGGACTCGACGGCCTCGCCGCCGGTTTGACGGCGATCGCGTCGCTCGCGATGCTGGTCGTTCTGTTGCACCAGGGCGAGGGTGCCGTGGCTGTACTGGCTGCGGCGCTCGCTGGCGCGACGATCGGATTTCTGCGCGACAACTTCGCTCCGGCGAACATCTTCATGGGGGACACCGGGGCGATGTTCCTCGGCTACGTGCTGTCCGCTCTCGCGGTGATAGGAACCGACAAGCAGGCGGCCGCCCTCGCGGTCGGCGTTCCGATCCTGGCGCTCGGGCTGCCGTTCTTTGACACGGCGTTCGCCATCGTGCGACGCCTGCACGCCGGTCAGCCGATCGGCCAGGCGGACCGAGGGCACCTGCACCACCGCCTGATCGACCGCGGCCTCTCGCAGCGGCGCGCGGTCTTGCTCCTCTACACGGTCGCCGTCGTCTGCGCCCTCGGTGCAGTCGCGGTCGTGCTGCTGCCCCACCATATCGGGCTGATCTTCGTAATCCTTCTCCTGCTCGCGCTGGTCGTGATCGGTACGCGCTCCGGCGTGCTGCGCATGCGGGAGGATCCGGTGCCGCAGAAGTCGCGCGGCGTCGCCCGTTGACCCGCCGGGTCCTCGCCGTTTTCGGCACCCGCCCGGAAGCCGTGAAAATGGCGCCGGTCGTGCAGCGCGCGAAGGAGTTCGGCGTCGACTGCCGCGTCTGCGTGACGGCGCAGCACCGGGGGCTCCTGGATGCCGTGCTCGAGACGTTCTCGCTGCGCGCCGACTATGACCTCGACATCATGCGCCGCTCGCAGAGCCTCACCGACATCGCCACGTCCGTTCTGGGCGGCATCGAGCCCGTCTTGGCGGAAGCGAGCCCTGAACTCGTACTCGTGCACGGCGACACCTCGACGACGCTCTACGCGGCGCTCGCCGCGTATTACAGGCACATCCCGGTCGGTCACGTGGAGGCCGGGCTGCGCTCCGGGGACAAGTACAGTCCTTGGCCGGAAGAGATGAACCGAGAGCTCACGGACCGCATCGCGGACCTCCTGTTCGCGCCGACGCCCGGCGCACGGCGCGCGCTCGAGCGCGAGGCCTGCGAGGGCCGCATCATCGTCACTGGGAATACCGTCATCGATGCGGTGCAGCAGGTCGCGGGCCTGCGGCGCAGCCTCTCGACGCCGCAGCTGCGGGAGGCCGCCCAGGCGCCGTTCCTCGTCGTCGTGGAGACGCACCGCAGGGAGAACCTCGGCGAGCGGCACCGCGCGATCTTCCGCGCGATCCGCCGGCTCGTGGAACTGCGGGAGGATGTCGTGGTCGCCTTTTCGGTGCACCCGAATCCGGCGGTGCAGGAGCCGGCCCGGGAGATCCTGGGCGGACACCCGCGCATTCGCCTGCTCGAGCCCTTGGACTACCCTGACTTCGTGCAGCTGATCGCCAGCGCCAAGCTGGTGATGACGGATTCGGGCGGCCTCCAGGAGGAGTGCCCCGCGCTCGGCGTGCCGCTCCTTTTGCTGCGCGACACCACGGAGCGCCCCGAAGCGATCGAGGCAGGCGTCGTCGAGATGGTCGGCTACGCGGAGGAGGATGTCCTGCGCGCAGCGCTGGCGCTGCATGACGACAAGGAACGCTGGGAGGCTATGGCCAGGGCGCGCAACCCCTTCGGCGACGGGCGCGCGGCCGAACGGACCTGGCAAGCCATCCTGCATTGGTTCGGCGATAGGGACGACCCTCCCGTCGAGTTCGGAGAGACCGCTCCAATGGGATGAAATGGCCGGCCACACAGGCCGTCTCGGGACTAAGTGTCCCTTGTCACATGGACAGGGTTCTCTTATACTATGGAAGGAGGCAGGCTTTTGGCGCGCAAATCGGGCAAATCTGCTGATTTTAGTGCATTGTGGACGGTTAGATTGGATCTTGCCGACGGATCTACGGCTTGCCCTTGCAACCTCCACCTAGCTAGCGCCAGCATCCAGCCGGACCTCCATTGCAGGCTCCGAAAGCCTGTGATTTGTTGCGGCGGTACGGGTGGCTAAGCCCGTGGGCCGCAGGGCGTTCGCTGTCGGCTTCGCACTAGTGGCGTTGGCGGGCGTGTTCTGGGGGATCGGGCCGCAAGATGCTGTGCACACGGGCCTTTGGGTCGGGGCAGCGACCGGCTTGCTCAACCTGCTCATGCTCTGGCTGCGCCGGGGATCTATCGTGCAGGAGAGTTTGGCGAGAGCAGTGCTCGGCATGCAAACCAACTTTTTTGCGCGAATGACTGTTCTGGTGCTGGTGTTGCTCATGTTGCAGTCCAGGCTGGGTACGTCGGGGGATATGGCTTTCCTCGGCGGTTTCTTTATGGTGGAGGCGGCCGTCGTGGTCTTGTATGTAAAGGAACAGGGGTGACACATGGAGCCTCAATGGCAGTGGCACATCGCGGGCTACATTGTGAACGCGAACACGATGATCTTCACCTGGGTGTCGATGATCATCGTTTTCATCATGTTCCGGCTCGCCGCGCGCAAAGCGAGCATCGAGAAGCCGCGCGGCCTTCAGAACTTCGTGGAACTGGCCTTTGACTTCGTGGGCGGGTACGTCCGCGAGGGCCTCAACGACGAACAGGCGAACCGCCTATTCCGGCTGCTCGTGGCGGAACTCATGTATCTGCTCGTGGTCAACATCTTCAGCCTGCTGCCCTTCCCCTTCTTCCACGCGTCCGCCGCGGACCTCAACACGACGGTGGGCCTTGCACTCATCGTATTTGTGCTGATCCACTACTACGGCGTTCACTACCGCGGAGGCGTCGGACACCTGAAGAGCTTCGCGAGCCCCTGGGGATTGACGCCGCTCTTCCTGATGGAGCAGGTCACGAACCCCGCCACGCTGGCCATGCGACTCTTCGGCAACATCTTCGCCGGCGACATCCTGATGAGCCTCGCGTCGAGCTTCATCCCGACGCGTCTGTCGCTGTGGTTCGGCATCAGCTTCCTGGTATCGGTCGCGCTCCAGTTGGCGGTGCTTGGGTTCAACACATTCATCGCCGTGATGCAGTCCTTCATCTTCATGGTCCTGACGCTTGCCTACATCAGCCAGAACATGAAGCCGGCCGGGGAACACTAGGCCCCTGCTGGTTGCGGACCCCCTGAAGGGAGGTGAGTGGATGCATCTGACATCAGCCGCTATCGCTGCGGTAGCTGCGGGCATTGCGTTTGCGGGTGCGGCGATCGGCGCGGGCATCGGTGACGGTCTTCTCTTCAGTCGAATCATTGAGGGTGTTGGGCGCCAGCCGGAGTCTAAGAGCCTTTTGCAAAGCACTGCGTGGATCTACTTCGCACTGGTCGAGGCCATGCCGGTCATCGTGTTGGTCTTCGGTTTCGTTTTGATGGGTCACCAGTAAAACTGGCTGTGCTTGGGAGACGGCGCGGGCCGAGGCGGTTCGCGCCAATCCTTGAAAGGAGTTCGACGTGGCGGCGTTAGGAATTAACCCCGGAACGATCGTTGCGGAGATCCTCTCCTTCCTCATCTTCCTCTTCTTCATGTACAAATACGGCTTTCCGCCGATGGAGAAGATTTTGCGGGAGCGGCGCGAGCGCATCGAGGGTTCGATCGAAGAGGCGCGGCGCGATCGCGAGGAAGCGGCCCAGCTGAAGGCGCAGTTCCAGGCGCAGATCCAGAGCGCGCGCCAGGAGGCGCAGTCTCTCATTGAGCGCGCCCAGCGCACGGCGGACCTGCAGGCGCAGGAGACGATCCAGAGCGCCCGCGAGGAAGCGAACCGACTGGTCGCGATGGCGCGCCAGGAGATCGAGGGAGAGAAGCGCGAGGCGCTGCGTGAGATCCGCAAGGAAGTTGCGGACCTGTCGCTCGCGATCGCCGGCAAGGTGCTGGAGGAAGAGCTGGACGGCGCCCGTCAGCGCAAGCTCGTGGACGAGTTCCTCAGCACGGCGGAATCGGGATCATGAGCAACACGGCGATCGCGCGTCGTTATGCGCAGGCGCTGATCTCCGCCAAGGGCGGGGACGCCGCGGACGTACGCAGCGCATACGGAGAACTGCTCGACATCTATCGTGCGGAGCCCGCCCTGCGCACGGCGATGATGAGTCCCCGGATCGCGGCGGCGGAAAAAGAACGCGTGGTGCGCCGACTGTTGCCCGATGCCCCTCCCGTACTACAGAGTTTTCTGCGCCTCATTCTCGAGCGCAGGCGGGAAGCGGAGATCGAGGCGATCTATGAGGAATATTGCCTCATGGCCGACGCGCGTTCCGGAGAGGCAGAGGCGACCGTCGAAACGACGGTGGCACTTTCCGATGAGGAACTCGAACGGATGCGCCAGGCCTTGGAGCGCCGCTTCGGCCAGAAGCTGCGCATCTCACAGAAGCTGAACCCGTCCCTGCTCGGCGGAGTCCGGGTGCGGGTCGGCGACCGGCTGCTCGACGACACCGTGGCGGCGCGCATGCGTCGCGTGCGTCGCATGCTCTTCTCCGAGAGCGAATTGGGGGGACAGGCGTGAACCTCAGACCCGAGGAGATCACCTCGGTCCTGAAGCAAGAGATCGAGGAATTTGAAACCCGCGCCAGCGTCGAGGACGTCGGCACGGTTCTGAACGTGGGCGACGGCATCAGCCGCGTCTACGGGCTGCGCAGCGCAATGGCCGGTGAGCTCGTGGAATTCGAGAGCGGCGTGAAGGGAATCGCCCTGAACCTTGAAGAGGAGAACGTCGGCGTCGTGCTGATGGGCTCCGACGCCGAGGTGCGCGAGGGCGAACTCGTCCGCCGTACCGGCCGCATTATCGATGTGCCGGTCGGGGACGCCCTGATCGGGCGCGTCGTGGACGCGCTTGGCAACCCGCTGGACGGCAAGGGCGCAATCGCCGCGGACCGGCGCCGCCCGGTCGAGTCGAACGCCCCGGGCGTCGTCGACCGCAAGCACGTCTCCGAGCCGCTGCAGACGGGCATCCTCGCCATCGACTCGATGATTCCGATCGGCCGCGGACAGCGCGAGCTGATCATCGGAGACCGCTCCACCGGCAAGACGGCGGTCGCGATCGACGCGATCCTCAACCAGAAGGGCGAGGACGTCATCTGCATCTACGTCGCGATCGGCCAGAAGGCTTCGACGGTCGCGAACGTCGTGCGCACGCTCGAGGAGCACGGTGCCATGGAGTACTCGATCGTCGTCTCCGCGACGGCGGCCGAGCCAGCCCCGCTGCAGTACCTGGCGCCATACGCCGGCTGCGCGATCGGCGAGGACTTCATGTACCGCGGCAAGCACGCGCTGATCATCTACGACGACCTCTCCAAGCACGCCGTCGCCTACCGCGCGATGTCGCTGCTGCTGCGCCGCCCGCCGGGCCGCGAGGCATTCCCGGGCGACGTCTTCTACCTCCACTCGCGCCTCCTGGAGCGCGCGGCGAAGCTCTCTGACGAACTCGGCGGCGGCAGCCTCACAGCGCTGCCGATCATCGAGACGCAGGCCGGCGACGTCTCCGCGTACATCCCGACCAACGTCATCTCGATCACAGACGGCCAGATCTATCTCGAAAGCGACCTCTTCTTCGCCGGCGTGCGCCCGGCCGTGAACGCCGGCATCTCGGTGTCCCGCGTCGGCGGCGACGCGCAGATCAAGGCGATGAAGCAGGTCACCGGCCAGCTGCGACTCGACCTCGCGAACTTCCGCGAGCTGCAGGCCTTCGCGCAGTTCGGCTCCGACCTCGACCGCTCGACGCAGCAGGCGATCTCGCGCGGCCAGCACATGACGGAACTCCTGAAGCAGCCGCAGTACAAGCCATACCCGGTCGAGGAGCAGGTCGCCCTGATCTTCGCCGGCAGCCAGGGCTACACCGACGACATCTCGCTTGACCGCGTCCAGGCCTTCTCGCAGGGCCTGCTCTCGCACCTGCGCGCATCCGGCGACCTGCTGCCGACCATCCGCAAGGACCAGAAGCTGACCGACGAAACCGACCAGCGGCTGCGCGCAGCCGTCGAGGAATTCCGCAAGGTCTTCCAGGGCTAGGGGGAGAGACATGCCGCAGGGACTGCGCGATATCCGGCGCCGCATCCGCAGCGTCGAGAGCACGCGCAAGATCACCCAGGCGATGAAGATGGTCGCGGCGGCGAAGCTCCGCCGCGCCCAGGAGAGCGCCGAGGCGTCGCGGCCGTACGCGGAGCGCATCGAAGATGCGCTGCGCTCAGTGGCTGCCGACGCGAGCGCCGGACGCATGCCGCTGTTGCGGCCGCGGCCGGTGCAGCGCATCGGCTATGTCGTCGTGACCGGCGACCGCGGCCTCTCGGGACCCTACAACGCCAACATCCTGCGCAGGCTTCAGCAGGACAGCGGGGACGGCAGCGGGGCGACCTTCTTCGCGGTCGGGCGCAAAGGCAGGGACTACCTGCGCCGGCGCGGCCGCGAGATCGCCAAGGAGTACGTCGGCATCGGCGACTACCCGCGCTACCTCCAGGCGCAGGCGATCGGCGAGGACATCGTAGCCGCCTTCACCAAGGGCGAGGTCGACGAGGTGCGGCTCGTGTACGCCCAGTTCGTCACCGCCATGACCCAGAACCCGACGGTGCAGGTGCTGCTGCCCTTGAGGGCGCCCGAGGGCAAGGCGGCGCGCCAGTACATCTACGAGCCGGATGCGGAGACCGTGCTCGAGACGCTCGTGCCGCACTACCTCTACGCGCTCCTCTACCGGGCGCTTCTGGAGGCCAAGGCTTCCGAGTGGGGGGCCCGCATGACGGCCATGGACTCCGCGACGCGCAACAGCGAAGAGCTGATCAAGAGCCTCGTCCTGCGCCTAAACCGCCTGCGCCAGGCGGCCATCACCAACGAGATCGCCGAGATCGTCGGCGGGGCAAACGCACTGCAGTAAGCACCAGGAAGGAAGTGATGCGCCGATGGCAGTCGGCAAGGTAGTCAGGGTCATCGGACCGGTCGTCGACGTGGAGTTCCCGCCCGGCGAACTGCCGAGGCTCTACAACGCCGTTCGCATCGAAGGCGAGCCGGCGGGCGGCCAGAAGATCGCATTGACGGCAGAGGTCGTGCACCACCTCGGCGACAACCGCGTCTCGTGCATCGCGATGTCCTCAACCGACGGACTCGTCCGCGGCATGGACGTCACGGACCTCGGCGAGCCGATCAGCGTGCCGGTGGGACCGGAGACGCTCGGGCGCGTGTTCAACGTGCTCGGCGAGCCCGTCGACAAGATGGGCCCCGTCCACACGAAGGAACGGTTCCCGATCCACCGCGAGGCTCCAGGCATCGAGGACCAGGCAGCCACCACCGAGATCCTCGAGACCGGCCTCAAGGTCGTCGACCTGCTCGCTCCGTACCCGAAGGGCGGCAAGATCGGCCTCTTCGGCGGCGCGGGCGTCGGCAAGACTGTCTTGATCATGGAGCTCATCCACAACATCGCGACGGAGCACGGCGGCATTTCCGTGTTCGCCGGCGTCGGTGAGCGCACGCGCGAGGGCAACGACCTCTGGAACGAGATGAAGGAATCGGGCGTCATCGACAAGACCGCCATGGTCTACGGCCAGATGAACGAGCCGCCCGGCGCGCGCATGCGCGTCGGCCTCTCGGGGCTGACGATGGCGGAGTACTTCCGTGACGTCGAGAACCGCGACGTGCTTCTCTTCATCGACAACATCTTCCGCTTCATCCAGGCGGGATCCGAGGTGTCGGCGCTGCTCGGCCGCATGCCGAGCGCCGTCGGCTACCAGCCGGTGCTGGCGACCGACGTCGGCCAGCTGCAGGAGCGCATCACGTCCACCAAGCGCGGATCGGTCACGTCGATCCAGGCGATCTACGTGCCAGCCGACGACTACACCGACCCGGCGCCGGCGACGACCTTCGCCCACCTCGACGCGACGACGAACCTCGAGCGCAGCATCGCTGCCCGCGGCCTCTACCCGGCCATGGACCCGCTCGCCTCGACCTCCCGCATCCTCGACCCGAACGTCGTCGGCGAGGAGCACTACAAGGTGGCCCGCGGCGTACAGGCGGTTCTGCAGCGCTACCGCGAACTGCAGGACATCATCGCCATCCTCGGCATGGAC
>JAKAPV010000290.1 GCA_021806845.1 Bacillota bacterium
AGACGCCCAGGTACTGGCGCGCTTCGCTGTCGGCCTGCGTGCGCCGACCGCTCCGCTCCAGCCAGCGCAGGGACTCGGGATAGCGCGTGCGGGCCACGAAGAGCACGACGACCGCGAGGAGCAGCGTCATCCCGATCGTCGTGCGCTGCACGGCCACGTTGCCGAAGACGTTGACGAAGGCGACCGCCCCCAGGATCACCGTGCCCAGGTTGATCCCGTTGATCACCATGTAGAACCCGGAGGTGCGGTAGCGCGTGGGGAGCATCTCCTGGGCCTGCGTCATGATCGTGTTCATCTCGCCGCCGGACGCCGCAAGGAGGATCGCTAGCGCGAGCAGGATCATCCAGTACGTCGAGGCGATGAGGATGAGCACCCCCCCGATGACGTACATCGCCATGGTGAAGTAGAAGGTGCGCTTGCGTCCGATGCGGTCCGAGACCGGACCCGCGATGCCAATGCCGATGATCAGCCACAGCGGCGACCAGGCGAGGAGCAGCGAGGTCAGCGCCTTGGGCATCGCCACCCAGCCTGTGGCGACCGAGCCCACCGAGTAGATGTACGACTCGATGATCATGCCCAGGATGAACGCCACCATCATCCAGGAATGGGTGCGCGTCCAGCCCGGCAAGAAGGTCCGTCGTGCGGAGTCGCTGGCGATTGCGTAGTCGGACATGGGATTTCCTCCCGCGCCTGCGGGCGTTCGCGCCGCAGGCTTCCCGCGATCGATGGAACCGTCAGTCCCGGGGCAACCGGGACGAGGGGCGCGTGCAGTTCAGACCGAGCGCACCTCCTCCTCCCCAATTGCTCTGACGCTCTCGCGCACGACGAGCTCGGCCGGGAAGTCGGTGAGCCGCGGAACCGGACGACCTTCGATCCGTTCGAGGAGGATGTGTGCCGCGGCGCGGCCCATCTCGCGCGCAGGCTGGCGCACGGTGGTGAGGGGAGGCGTCAGGATCGCAGCTTCCGGGATGTCGTCGTAGCCGGCAATGCTCAACTCATCGGGGACGGCGATGCCCCGGGTGCGGCATTCCTGGAGCGCGCCGATCGCCATCAGGTCGTTCGCCACGAGCAGGGCGGTCGGCCGGTCGCCGGGCCCGTCGAGCAGGGTCCGCACTGCCACGCGACCGCCCTCGCGCTCGTAGTCGCCTGCGACGCAAGGGACGCCGTCGGGTTCGAGGCCGCGTGTGAGGAGGGCCTCACGGTAGCCGGCGAGGCGCTGCTCCGCCGTCCACAGCGCGGGCGGCCCGCCGAGGATCGCCACCTTGCGGTGCCCTTGGCTGAGCACGTGCTCGGCGATGAGGCGGGCCCCCCGCCGGTTGTCCGAGCCGACGAAGGGTGCCTCGACGCCCGGCACCCGCTCGTCCACGAAAACGACGGATTCGCCTTCCGCCAGCGTCGAGAGCTCGGCCGCGGGGAGCCCGGTGCCGGAGAGGAAGATGACGCCGTCCACGCGCCTGTGCCGCAGAAGCTGGGCGTAGTACGCCTCCCGGCCTGCCTGCGCGCCGGTCGAACAGAGCGCCAGCAGCACATCCTGCCGCCGCAGTTCTTCCTCGACGCCCGACGCAACCTCGGCGAAGAAGGGGTTCATCACGTCGGGAACGACGAGCCCAACGGCGAAGCTACGATCGGCCTTCAGCTGGCGAGCCCGGGCGTTGGGCTCGTATCCCTGCGCCTCAACCGCCGCGCGCACGCGGGCCTGCGTCTCGGCCGAGATCGGCCGCGTCCCGTTCAGCACGTGGCTCACCGTGCTGATCGAGACCCCCGCCTCGTGCGCCACGTCGTGGATCGTCGGCCTGCGCATGATCGTAAACCCTTTTGATGGCGTTACCAGCAACTATACAAACGTTTGTACAGCGGTCAAGGGGTTCGCTGAGCGCCGCCTCGGGCATCACAGGTCGGCCCCGTGCGGCGTCCGGCAGCACCGATCTCAGGGGTGATGGATACCTCCGCCCCTGGGCCTACCTGCTCAGCGCGGCCACACCCCGCAATACCTGAGGTACCTGGCCATGCCACGAGCCCGGTCCGGATCGTCGAGCGCGGCCACGACGAAGGCACAGGTCGCGCAGACCATGCCGCGCACGTAGCCTGAGGGGTGGTCGTAGTCGACGCGCAGCGGGACTCCCGTTCGCCCGCAGGCGGCGCAGGTGCCACTCTGCAGGTCGACGAGGTACGCCTTGTCGGCGGGGGTGAGGGCTTCGTACGGGATGCCGCGCTCGCGGAGGAGTGGACCCCGCACGGTGCGGGGCGTGTTTGCCTCGATCCAAGCGGTCCATGCCACCAGGGCCGACCTGCAGGCGCGGCCGGAGAAGCTCACCGGCGCCACAGTACTCGGTCCAGCAGGAGAGTCCGGGGAGCGCGACGCACGTCTCACGCTCGCCGAAGTTGCGCCCGCCCAGGCGATTCTTCGAGGTTACCGTGACGTCGAACAGGCCCTGCAGCAGCGGCTAGCTCGCGCCGATGTCGCGGTGGGCAGAGCGACACTGACGGACATGGCACGCACGGCGCGGTCGTGTGAGTTGATCAGCGAGCAGACGGCGGGGGCAGTCCGCGGGCTGCAGGTACTTCGGAACCTCGCGGTCAGGGTGTCGGGTGCCTTCATTCGGTCGTCATGCCGCGAGATCGTACTCGTGGATCACCCCGCCCAGCCGATCCTGCCGCTCGACTGGGCGGGGTGACGCCCGTGCGACGGGGAGCGGGGTCGGCGGGGCCACGGGCGGACGGAGTCTGAGGCTGCGGTGCGGGCGGTGCGCGTTGTAGTGCGCAACGTACTCGCGCAGGACCTGTTCGAGCTGGCGGCGGTGCACGATCAGGATCCTGTCCAGACACTCGCGCCGGAGGGTGCCGATCCAGCGCTCGCAGATCGCGTATGCCCGGGGTGCCCGCACCGGCGTCTTGATGACCCGCATGGCTTCCCCGCGGAACACCTGGTCGAACGACGGGGCGAAGAGCGCATCGCGGTCGTGGATCAGGAACTTCCGAGTTGCCAGCGCGTCGCCCAGGCGGATCACGAGGTTGCGCGCCTGTTGGGTGACCCATGCTGCTGTCGGGTGTGCGGTGACCCCGGCCAGGTGCACCCGCCGGGTATCGGGCTCGATGAAGTTCAGGACATACAGCCGGCGGAAGAAGAGCGTGTCGACGGTGAGGAAGTCGGCGGCTAGGAGGTGCGCCGCTTGCGCCCGCAGGAAGGCCCGCCAGGAGAGGCCGAAGCGCCGTCCCGCAGGATCCAGTCCCGCTCGGGCAAGCACCCGGCGGATCGTCGTGGCCGCGACCCGCATCCCCAGCCCCTGCAGCTCGCCCTGGATCCGCAGGTACCCCCAGCGCGGGTTCTCCCGGGCCAAGCGCAGGATCAGGGCGACGAGCGCAGGATCGAGGGGCGGACGCCCCGGACCCTGCCGCTCGTACGTCCAGCGTCTTGCCACGAGCCGGCGGTGCCAGCGCAACAGCGTCTCGGGCTGCA
>JAKAPV010000291.1 GCA_021806845.1 Bacillota bacterium
TTGCCGGCTTTGGTGATGCCGCCTTGCCAGCGGCTTGAACCGCTGGAGTATTCGCGTGGGACGAGGCCACTGCAACGGTTTGCGCACTATCGGTTTCGGGTGCGTCAACGGGACGAGCTGTCGCAGGCAGCCCCAGGTTTGGCTGGTAGGCGACCGACTGGCCGCCTTTGCAACAGGAGAGTACCAGGGGAATGCCCGGGCGCTCTCCTGTTGCAAAGGTCGCCGCCCCGTCTCGGCAGTACCTACTTGGAGATCTGAATCTCCAGCGTCTTCGTACCCTCGCCAGTGACCACTGCCTGCATCTTGGCATCGACCTGAAAAAGGCCGCCAGTTGAAGCATCTTCCCAGGATCGTTCAGGTTGCGGTAGTGAGCGTGCGGTGCTGCAGAGGGAAGAAGATTTCGAGGCCTGTGGGATCCGACTTCGGGATGTAGACGACGTAGCCCGGTCCATCGCGCGCCTGGTGGATGATCACAGCAAAGGCCTGCTCGCGCTCGGCGTCCGACAGGCCCTCCCTCTGCTTCGCCATCGGCGCCTCCTCGATCACTCAGCCTATGACGGACCGGGTCCGCATCCGGCATGTACATTCTCGCGCTTCTCCCGTCTGCAGCCCCGCACTGGACGCCCGATGCCATCTGCGCCTTGGCGCACCGCCGAACGCCGTATGTCCATTCCCCCGAAGAACACGCGGCAGAGACACAAAGCGGAGAGCCGCCGCAGCAAATGCACCGCGGCGGCCCTGCGCCCGCGTCGGACTCGACTTCTCGATCAGGCCTCGCCGTGCTCCTGGCGCAGCCTAAACTTCAGGATCTTGCCCGAAGCGTTGCGCGGGATCGGACCCACCACAAGCCGCCGCGGAATCTTGTAATCCGCGATGAGCGGGCGGCAGTGCTCGCGCAGTTCCTCCAGGTCGAGGCTGGCTCCAGGACGCAGGCTGACGACCGCCATCACCGTCTCCCCGTACTCGGGGTGGGGCATGCCGATGACGGCGCAGTCCGCCACCGCGGGGTGCGTGATGACGGCATTCTCCACCTCGACGGAGTATACGTTCATGCCGCCCGTGATGATCATGTCCTTCTTGCGGTCTACTAGCGCGATCCGTCCGTCCTCGTCCACAGTGGCCATGTCTCCTGTGAGGAGCCAGCCGTCCCGCATGACTCCCGCGGTGGCCTCGGGGTTGCGCCAGTACCCCTTCATCAGCGTCTCTCCACGCAGGATGAGTTCCCCCACCGCACCCGGTGCCACGTCCTCAAAGTTCAGGTCGACGACCCTGGACTCCGTGTTGAGGATCGGGTAGCCGGCCGACGCAGGGTGCAGCCGCAGTTCCTCGCCGCCCAGGAAGACCCCGCCGGGGCCCATCTCCGTCAGCCCGGCGAGGTTGTAGAGCATGAGGTGCGGCAGCGCCTCGGCAAGTTCGGCCACAACTGAGGGCGGCATCGGCGCGGCTCCGAACATGCCCACCCGCCAGTTGGAGAGGTCCATCTGCCGCAGCCTCGGATCGCGCAGCATGAACTGGTACATGGTCGGAACACCGAAGAAGGCGGTGATCCGCTCCGCTTCCAAGGTGGAGAGCACGATCCCCGGTTCGAATTCCCGCAACACAACGTGGGTAGCCGCCAGATAGGTGCCGCCCATGAGAAAGAGGTCGAGCTCGGCCGAGTGGTAGAGAGGGGCTACGTGCAGGAGGCGGTCCCCTTCGCGAATGCCCGTGCCGACGACGATGTTCACCGCAGTCCAGATCACGCGGTGATGGTCGAGCAGCACGCCCTTGGGACGGCCGGTGGTTCCGGAAGTGTAGAGGATCTGCGCATCGTCCCCCTCCTCCACCTGGGCGTCGGGCGGCTCGCTGCTCTCCTGCACCGCGGCGGAGGCGAGATCCTGCGCGCCTGCGTCCCCCGAGAGAGGAAGACCCGAAACGCCGGTCGCGGCCATCGCACCGCGCGCGACGGTGGAGAGGTCCTGGTCGTAGAGGAGCAGCCTGGCGCCGCTGTCGCTGAGCTGGAAGGTCAGCTCCGGCACTGCCAGCCGCACGTTGGCCGGCACCACGATTGCGCCGAGCTTGAGCAGGGCGTAGTACGCGATGATGAAGTGGTCACTGTTCGGACTCATGAGCGCGACGCGCTCTCCCCGCACCACGCCGTAGCGGCTAAGCGCTCGGCTGGCCCGGTTCACTGCCGCATCGAGCTCCTGGTACGAGTACCGCCGCTGGGCGTATACGAGCGCTTCGCGCCGCGGTACGCGACGCGCGTTACGCTCCAGGATTTGTCCGATCGTCGGCATCGTGTTCACTCCCGATGGTCTGATATCTGCGATCGTGTCGTGCGCATCTCTCACCCTGCCTGCAGCAGGCACACCGCAATCCCAGCCGACGCTGCGGGGTTCAGCCTTGGCCATCCTCCTCCCAGTTCCAATTTGCGAATGATGTACGCAGGCTGGACTTGAGGAACTTGCCGGCCGACGTGCGCGGGATCTCGTCCACGAAGACAAAGGCGTCTGGGAGCCACCACTTGGCGAAGCGCTGCGCGAGGAACGCTCGCAGTTCCTCGGCTGTCGCCTGCGCGTCCCGCTTCAGCACCACGGCCGCGAGCGGGCGCTCCTGCCACTTCGGATGCGGCAGCCCGATAACGGCGGCCTCAGCCACCGCCGGATGGCCCATCAGGGCGTTCTCCATGTCCTGCGAACTGATCCATTCGCCGCCGGACTTGATCAAATCCTTGATGCGATCCGTGATCTTCACATAGCCTTCCGGACTGATGGTTGCCACATCTCCGGTGCGGAACCAGCCGTCGGCGGTGAACTGCTCGCCTCCGGTCGGCAACTGGTGGTAGCCGCCCGCGACCCAAGGTCCGCGCACCTGCAGTTCGCCCATGCTGCTCGCGTCCCAGGGCATCTCCGCCTCGCCCTGGACGATGCGCGCCTCGACAAACGGCGCAGGCAGCCCCTGCGTCGCGCGCAGCTGGTATCGCTTGTCCTCTGGCGCATCCTGCAGTTCCCGCTTCAGGTAGCTCACCGTGCCGAGCGGAGCGGTCTCGGTCATGCCCCAGGCGTGGATCACCCGCGCGCCAAAGCGGTCGAAGCCACGGATCATCGACTCGGGCGCCGCCGCTCCGCCGACCACCATGCGCAGCCCGGGCACGAGCTGCCAGCGCTCCGGCTCCTGCTGCAGCGCTGAAAGCACGCCGAACCAGATGGTGGGCACCCCTGCCGTAAGCGTCACCCGTTCGCGCTCGTAGAGGTCCAGCAGGGCCTCGGGAGCGAGGTGCGGTCCGGGGAAGACTTGCTTGGCTCCGACCATGGTGGCCGCGAACGGCAGGCCCCAGGCGTTGGCGTGGAACATGGGGACTACCGGCAGCACGGTGTCGTGATGCCCGATGCCAAGGCTGTCGGCGAGCCCCTCCCCCAGGGCGTGCAGCACAAGGGAACGGTGCGAATAGACGACGCCCTTGGG
>JAKAPV010000292.1 GCA_021806845.1 Bacillota bacterium
GCCTTCCAGCGATGCAGCAGCGTCATGAACGGGCTCACGCCTTCGGGTGGCTTGGACTCGATGACCGTGCGGATGGCCGACGCCGCCAGCGCTTCATCCATAAATACGGGCTCGGCGAGCGAAATGCGTCCGCCCGGCTTCAGGATCCGATGGAACTCGCGGAGCGCGGCGGTCTTGTCGGCAACGTACGCTAGGACTGAGCGGGTGACGACGGCGTCGACGGACCCATCGGTTATACCCTCGAGTCGATCGGCGGGACAGCGGAGGAAGGTGCACTGGCCGCGCACGCCGCGCTCGGCAGCCTGAGCTTCGGCATGGCGTAGCAGCGGTTCGGAAACATCGGTCAGCAAGACGCGCAGCGTCGAGCCCACACGCTCGATGGCCCGAAGAGCGACGACTCCCTCGCCCGTGCCGACGTCCACCAGTGTCTGCCCGGCAGAGAGCCGGGCGCCGTCGAGTACCCGCTCGACATAACGGTCGACCGCCGCGCGCATGACGTGCTGGAACCGCGCATCGCCCCCGTGCCGCCGGTGCAGCAGCCATTGCGACCATGAGTCTTCCCCCGGAGTCTTCGCCTCACCGCTCATGCGCCGCCCCGAGCCGCCAGTTGTGAAGCGCGCATTGTATGCGACGGTGGGCGCGCACGCGGGGAAGCGGCCCGGTGCTTACTTTGAATCAATCCCAGCGTCGCCGCACCGCCGAGAGGCCGTGCGGTTACGGCGCGGCGCACATCTCCGAACCGCTCGAGGATCAATCCCCGTGGAGCTATCGGCGATTCAGGGGTCGCGCCCGACCAGTGGGCGCACTCGGATTCGGCATGCCCCTCGGGCAGATCGCAACGGGTAAACGGCTTCCTGGCTTGCGCTCACAAGATGCCGTGGCCGTGCATCAGTCCGTGATCAGCGCCATGTGCATGTTCGTGAGCTGGCGCTCCAGGCGGCGCGCGTTGATCCGGCTTTCCGGCATGAAACGTACCGTCCGGGGCTCGCCCGGGAGAAGGTCGAAGTAGTTGTCGCTGAAGAACCCGTCGATGCCCGTCGCGTCGAGGTACAGATCCTTGAGCAGGACGCGCGAGGAGAGCTTGAGGTCGCAATGCCGCGTATGCGCGACGACGCGCACCTCGGGCGCGCCGTGCGGCAGCGCCAGCTCCTTCACCGGACGAAAAAAGTACAGGTTCTCGGCGAGTGTCTCGATGGCCGTGTCCAGGCGAGCTTGCAACAGTACTGACTGCGGTGGTGCCTCTCCGAGCAGTTCCCGAATCGAGCCGGTGAAGGCGGGCGTGCTGCGGTTGGCCGGCATGCGGAACGTGCACGTGCGTACCGCGAGCGGCGTGCCGTAGAAGTCCATCAGGCGCAAGGTGAGCCGAGCCACCGCGTCGGTGCGTCGGTCGTTGACAACCCAGACCGTGAGCGCGTCTCCGTCGGGCCAGAAGCTAATCGCAACATCGGCGAACGCGGCACGCGCCGCGTACTGCAGTGCCTTCCAGCGTCCATGGTAGTCCATGCTGCTCCATGAAGACGCCGGCCAGCAGTCGTTGATCTGCCAATAGAGCGAGCCCATGCAATAAGGCATGCGGGCGCGATGGGCCTCGATCGCCGTGCGCACGCCGTGGGCTTGCAGGACCTGACTGACATAGATGAAGTGCTGGAATCGTTCCGGCACGCGATATTCTTCGGCCATGTACGCGCGGATCGTGCCGTTGCCGATTCTGGAGCGCTGATGCGCCTGCAGGACCTCGGAGAGGATGTCGTAATCGTCGGGGGTGCAGAAGGCGCTGATCGAGCGCAGGGACGGAAACGACTGAAATCCGTATTCGGACATGAAGCGGCCGATTTCGCTGCGATAGCTGGCAAACGGCTTCTGTCCCCACCAGACGCCCCAGTAATGAACGTCGCCGGACTGCTGTGGCGCACGCAGGTCGGCGTGGACGACGCGTTCGCCGCCGTCCCATGCGGCGAGGGGCGACGAGGGCCAGTAGAACCGCTGCGGATCGTGCTCGCTGACGACCTGAGGGAGTATCTCGTGAAACAGGGCGCGATAGGCCGACCAGAGCTGCTCCCGCTGCGCAGGCGGGTACGATTCCTTCCAGCCCCACCCGCCGCCGGGAGCATCGTGCTGCCAGGCGACATCGATTTCGTTGTTCCCGGTCCATAGCGCAATACACGGGTGATGGCGCAACCGTCTGACGTTGTCGATGGCCTCCCGGCGGACGTTGTCGAGAAACTCGACGTCTCCCGGGTACATCACGCACGCGAACATGAAGTCCTGCCAGACGAGGATACCGTTGCGATCACACAGATCGTAGAACAGGTCATCCTCGTAGACCCCGCCGCCCCATACACGCAGCATGTTCATGTTGCTCTCGGCGGCCGCGCGTACCACCCGCTCGTAGACGGAATGTGAGACACGGGGCAGAAAACTGTCATTGGGGATGTAATTGGCGCCTTTCATGAAGACGGGCCGGCCGTTCAGCTCGAAGTGGAAGCTCGTCCCGTCCGCGTCGGGGGCTCGCACGACACGCAACGTCCGCAGGCCGACCCGCAGATCGCAGCGGTCGCGCAATTGCGCTCCGGCGAGGTGGGCGGTGAAATCGTAGAGAAACGGCTCGCCAAGGCCGTTGGTCCACCAGAGGCGCGGTGCACGGATCAGGAAATCCATGCTCACTCGCTGCGGTCCCGCAGCCAGGCGAACCTCGGTTCGCACGCCGATGGTTGCGTCGGTCGGACTGCGTAGCTCGAGGATGGCTGGCGCCGCTACGTTCGAGTCAATGTCGCAGACGACCGTGAGGGCGGCCTGGTCCTCGCACAGATGCCGGGTCGAGATCTGCAAGCCGGTGATTCGGGCGCCGCTCCAGGCGCGCAGCCGCACGGGACGCCAGAGGCCCGAAGTCACTAGGCGCGGGCCCCAGTCCCATCCATAGTGGTAGGGGGCCTTGCGCGTGAACATGCTGATCTTCTGCTCGCCAAGTCCGCCGATCTCGCTCCAGTCGACGACCGCCGGCGGGTTGTAGCCAAAGTCTTGCAGCCGTCTCAAGCCTTCGCGAACTGGCGAGCGCAGCAGGACGCTGAGTTCGTTTCGGCCTGCCCGCGCCGACTGCTTGATGTCGGCGGTCCAGGTGCGGAACATGTTCGCCGCGCTGAGGATCGGCCGTTCGTTGAGGAACACCTGCGCGTAGGTGTCGAGTCCATAAAAGACCAGCTCGACCCGCTCACGTGAGAGGGTGTCAGCGTCGAGCTCCAGGACCGTGCGGTACTCCCAGTCCACCTTGTCGACCCATTGCACGTCGCGTTCGTTCGTGCGGTAGAACGGATCGTCGATCTTTCCGTTGTCCAGCAAGTCGGTGTGGACCGTGCCGGGGACCGTGGCCGGCAGCCAGTCGCAGCTCCCGGCTTCGCGAAATGACCACGGACCGTCGAGCGCGCGCTCGCGGCTCG
>JAKAPV010000038.1 GCA_021806845.1 Bacillota bacterium
TCGACGTGCTGGGAGGCGTCGCGGTCAAGGCCGCATTCCCGCTCGACAGCACGTCCATCTTCGTCCGGCCCTCCTCGCTCGAGGAGCTGCGCCGCCGCCTGACCGTGCGGGGCGATACGGACGGGGAGGACGTGGACCGCCGCCTCTCCCGCGCCGAGATGGAGATCGCCCAGGCGACCGCCTGCGACGAGGTCCTGATCAACGACGACGGCCGCCTCAGCGAGGCGGCCGACCGGCTGATGCGCATCATGGATCCCTGGCTGGGTACAGAGGACTAGACGAGCCCGATCGCCCGCTTCACCTGACCGAGCATGGGCTTCGCTTCGCGCTCCGCCGCGGCGCGGCCCTGCTCCAGTTGCCGGTCGATCTCGGCTGGGTCTTCGAGCAGGCCCTCCACCTTCTCCCGCAAGGGCCGCACGGCTGCGACGACGATCTCCGCGACACCGCGCTTGAAGGCGCCGTAGCCCTGGTCGCGGTAGCGCTCCGCGAGCGCCGCGACGGATTCGCCCGAGAGGATCGACGCGATCTCGAGGAGGTTCGAAACCCCCGGCTTCTCCTTGGGGTCGTAGGCGACCTCGCGCCCGGAGTCGGTGACAGCCGTCATGATCTTCTTCGAGATCGCATCTTCGCCGTCCGAAAGCAGAATCTTGCTGTTCGGGTCGGGGTCCGACTTCGACATCTTCTCCAAGGGGTTGCGCAGCGACATGACGCGCGCCCCGAGCTTTGCGATGCGCGGCGCCGGGACTGTGAAGACAGGGCCGAAGCGGCTGTTGAAGCGCTCCGCCATGTCCCGCGTCAGCTCGACGTGCTGCTTTTGGTCCTCCCCAACCGGGACCTCCTCGACGCGGTACAGGAGGATGTCCGACGCCATGAGCAGCGGGTAGGTGAAGAGCCCGACCGAAACGTCCACCTTGCCGCGGCCCTTCGACTTGAACTGCGTCATGCGGCTCAGTTCGCCCATGCGCCCAAGGCAGTTCAGGATCCAGGCGAGTTCCGCGTGCTCTGGCACATGGCTCTGCACGAAAACGTGCGAGCCCTCTCCGAGCCCGAGCGCCAGCAGCAGCGCTGCCGTGGAGCGGATGTTCTCGCGCAGCTCCGCAGGCTCCCATGGCTGCGAGAGGCTGTGCATGTCCACGACGCAGTAGAAGCTGCCCGGGTCCGGCTGCCAGTTGCGCAGGGCGCCGATGTAGTTGCCGAGGGTGATCTCTCCGGTCGGCTGGATGCCGGAAAACGCCTTTGCCAAGGTGGTCCTCCCATCGTCCGCTCGTCCTTCCCTCATGATAGACTGGGCGGGCGGAGGTGCGAAAGTTGTCCAAAGCGGTCTTCTTCTGGTACCCCGGCTGAACATCCTGCAGAAACGCGAGGGCGGAGCTCTCGCATCAGGGCACGGAGTTTGAGGACCGCCGCCTGCCGAAGGACGGTCCAAACGCAGAGGAACTGCGGGCCATGGGATCGCTGCTGCCGGGCGGGGTGAAGGACCTTGTCTCCCTGCGCGGACGCCACTGGAAGGCGCAGGGCGTCGACATCGAGACGCTGGACGACGACGCCGTGATCACCTACATTCTTGCAGATCCCCTGTCGCTGCGCCGTCCGATCCTCTGGCGCGGCGACCGCCTGCTTGTCGGATATTCTGCCGAGACCTACCGCCAGCCGGGCTAAGTGAGCAATGGCGAGCTTCAGGCAGGGAGGAGGCGGCTTGACGAGTCGCCTCCTCCCCGATGTCTGCGCTGCTAGGAGACGGACTCCGCGATCCGCTCCATCTGCAGCAAAGAGAACGTCACGTGCCCCCGGCGGATGATGAACGTGTAGGCCCCGTTCTGGAACCATAGGTTCTCCGTGCCGTCTTGGCCGGGACCTTGGAATTTGCCTTGCATGCCGCCGAAGGTTATGGGGCGGATGGGTCCAGTGATCGACCTCTGCACGCCGTCGCCGTTTACTGAGATGCCCGTGAGCAGCACCTCGGCCGGCTGCCCGTATGCTTCATCGAGCTGCCACTGAGCGTTCCCGTCCAGACAGTAGTTCAGCGTCACCATGTTCCGCGGCACGGGATCCGCGGACACCGAACAGAGGGAGTCCCCCGCCGGGATCTCTGCAGGCTGCACGATCTGGAAGGGGACGTGGGGCTGCGCGGCGCGTATGGACGGGTACGTCGGCACGCGGATGATTTCCGGCAGCGCGGATATCGGGCTGACCGGGTTTGCCCGGGCCGTGTACGCAGGGTTCAGCTGACTTGCCGCGGCAGTCGGGTAGCTGATCCAGTGCGCGCTACCGTCGCTCGTGTAGAGCATCGACGGGTTCTTCGCGAACTGCGCTGCGTAGCCCGAGAAGATGAAGTTGCGGGTGCTCGGCGCGACGAGCGCCGGGTCGCCCACCTGGATGCGCGGGATGCTTACCGAGAACGCGCGGCTGAACGGCGAGGGCGCCGGGCCCGCGCCGACCAGCGCGACGCCGAGGAAATGCCACGTGGTGCCCTGGTAGGAGCCGTTCAGGACGGCGGCCCGATCGGCCGGATCCCGCGGCAGGCCGCCGTACGGCAGGGCGAACGAGACCGGCACATAGCCCGGCACCGCCTGCTCGATGTAGGCCTGTTCCTGCCCGATCTCACGCTCGATGCCGGCCGCATTCAGGGTGTTGATGTCCGCGTGGGTGAAGGTGTGGTTGCCGAGCTCGAAGCCGTGGGCGACGAGCCACTGCATCTTCTCCACCGAATCGGCGCCGAACGGGTGGTCGTTCAGGAAGAAGGTCGCGGTGACACGGAAGCCGGGGTGCGCCTGCTGGAACGCCTCCAGCACGCCAACCGCGGAGTTCGGGAGGGGTATGTGCGCGCTGTTCCACTCGAACTGCGAGGAGTCCCCGTCGTCGAAGGTGAGGACCGCGGGATGCTTGCCCGCCGGGATGTTCATGGTGCCAGATTCATACTGGCCCATCGTGACCAGCATGAAATTGTGTTCATAAAGCCATGTGAGATCCGCATAGAGCCCCTGCGGCGTCCGCTGCCAGCGTCCCTCGGTGGGCCCGAACGTGTGGTACTCGAGGATCGGAACGACGCCGAGTTCATTGCCGGACGCGGGCTTCGCGGCGACCGGCGGGGTGGAATCCCGCGCCGTATGCCTGGGCGGGGCTCTGTGGGTCTTTGCGGGCAGCGTCGATTCCTTCGCGATGCGGCGGGGGGCCGAGGGACCGCAGCCGGAAGCCGCCGAGGCGCCAACGAGAATGCACAGGGCCAGGGGCATAGCAAGTTTCACTATTGGGCTCTCCCTCAGATCCATCTTCACACGAGGATCAGGACTCGCCACAGGCACTTCCCTGGAAGATGCGCCGCTTGTCCGGTCTCTCTGATGGGAGAACACCAAAGCCACGAGGTTGGTTACTTGCGGCAGCTTGCATGAGGGACTTTTTGGTGCCCGCAGCCTAACGCAGAAGAGCGGGCGAGTCTCCTCGCCCGCTCCCTAAAACATGCGCCCGATCGCCTCTTTGCCTAGCATCCCGACGCGCACGCCCCGCTCCTCTGCGGCCGGGGTCACCGATTCGAGCGGTGCCGCCAGCAGTTCATCCACCGTTCTCACGCCGACGGCGCGCGCGGCCACGATGCCGCGGGCGCGGAGCTTCTCCGAGAGCAGGCCCACATCCAGAGCGCCGCACATGATGTAGCCCGCATCCGTCGTCACGATCGCCAGGTGCGTGCGGGGCAGTTCCACCTCGATGCCGATCGCCGTGCGGTCCCCGATGGAGATCGGCCACATGCGAACCACCGCCTCACCTCCTCCGCACCTTCTTATGCGAAGCGGGGCGAGACGGCCAGTGGGGACTAGTCCACCACGTGGCTCGCGAGGCGGGAGAGGCGCTCCATGTAGAGTTCCTGCAGGCGCATCGTCACAGGCCCCGGCGTGCCGTCGCCGATCGAGCGTCCGTCGACCTGCACGATCGGGGTGACGAAAGAGGTGGTGCTGGTCAGGAACACTTCATCCGCCTGCATGAGTTCCTCTTGCGTGGCGAACCGCTCCGCGACGGGCAGCCGCTCGGCGTTCGTCAGTTCCATCACGACGCCGCGCACAATGCCGGAAAGGATCCAGTTGCTCTCGGGGGCGGTGACGACGCTGCCGTGGCGGACCATCCAAATGTTTGTCGCCGAACCTTCCGTGACGCCGATGCCCGCGCGTACGAGGATCGCCTCGCGCACGCCGCGCGCCGCCGCATGCTGGCGTGCAAGCACATTCGGGAGCAGCGATACGGACTTTACATCGCACCGCAGCCAGCGAAGATCCGGCTCTGTGATGGCAGCGACGCCGTTTTCCATTCCTTCCTGGTCGATGGTGGCATCCTTGATGTAGGCAATGACTGTCGGAGGCACGGTGCCGGCCGGGAACCGATGGTCGCGCGGGGCCACTCCCCGCGTCACCTGCAGATAAAGACTTGCGAGGCGCGGCTGCGCGCGCCGCAGGAGCTCCTCCGCGACCGCTCGAATTTCGGACTGCATAAACGGCAACCTCAGTTCGAGGGTAGCCGCCGATCGCTCGAGGCGCTGCAGGTGGCGGTCGAGGTCGACGTACCGGCCGTCCCAAATGAGCGCCACTTCATAGATGCCGTCCGCAAACTGCAGGCCACGTTCGTCAACGGGCAGCTTGGCCTCGCTGTAATCCAGGTACTCGCCGTTCAGGTAGATCAGCAAAAGGCCCACCCTTCCTTCCATCGGCCGTTGGAGGTGCTCCATGGAGACGTCGCGGATCGTTGTCACTGGTGCGAGCGGCGAGATCGGAACGGCAATCGCACGTTCTATCGCCCTGCCGGGGAGCCGGATCGTCCTCCACTATCACATGCGAGAAGGTGCGGCGCGAAAACTAGCCGAGCAACTTTTACGCCAGAACGTAGAAGCGCATCTGGTGTCGGCGGACTTCACCGATCTTGCGAACGTTGACAGGTTCGCCGCTGCCGCCGAGGAGCGGATTGGGCCCCCCGACGTGCTCGTCCACGCTGCAGGTATGAGTCAGTTCGCTCTCCTTCAGGATCTTCCCTTGTCGGAGTGGCACAAGTTGCATGATACGCATCTGGGTGCCGCCTACAGGCTGTTGCGGGCGGTTCTGCCCGGCATGGTGCGAAATGGCGGCGGGCGCGTTGTGCTGATCGGTTCCGTGTTTGCCTTGCGGGGCGGGGCGATGGAGGCGGCATACGCCGCGGCCAAAGCGGGCTATGGAGCCTTCGCGCGTGCGCTGCAGGGGGAGGTTGGACGCAGCGGCGTAACGGTTAACGTCGTGGCTCCGGGCGCCGTCGAGACAGCCATGCTGGATCGCCTCAGCGAGTCCGAGCGCATGGCGCTGAAACAACAAATTCCGGCCGGGCGCCTTGGCCGGCCGGAAGAGGTAGCGGATGCGGTCAGATTTCTGGTGTCTCCGGGGGCCAGCTACATTTCCGGGGTCACCCTGCCGGTCGACGGCGGCTACTCGACATAGCGGGTAAGTTCCTTCGCTAGCTTCTTGCGCCAGGGCTTCGGAGACTCGTCCGGGTACCCGAGGGCGAGATAGCAGACCGCTTCCTCCTCGTCGGAGAGTCCGAGCAGCGGCCGCACCTTGCCGCTCGTGACAAGTTGGCCGGTATGCCACCGCGCACCGATCCCGCGTTCCCACGCGGCCAGCTGCAGGATGTAGGCGGAGATCACGCACGAGGCATAGTCCTCATGGCGGCGCTTCTCATCCACGTCGACATGCTGGACGACGTAGACGATGGCCGCTGCCTGCGTCACCTCCAGGCGCAGCGCGTCAAGGTTGCCGGGTGGCCTGCCATCCCGCGCGGATCGCTCCAGCTGCAGCTCCGCCCTCAGGTCAGCAAGGCGCTGCAGCGCATCCCCCCGCACCACCACGAAGCGCCAAGGTTCCGTATGCCTATGATTGGGCGCGTTCGCCGCCGCCTCGATCAGTTCGTCGAGTACCTCCGGTGCGATCGGCCTGTCTTGAAAGCGATAGACCGTGCGGCGCTGCCGCACGGCCTCGAGGACCGGGTATTCCGCCATCAGTCCAATATTCCTCCCGACGCCCACTGTCTGCGGGCATAGCGCACGCCGGCACGTCCGACGCGCTGCAGCGACCGTTCCAACGTACCCGCGCCGCGCTCCAGGCTGCGGCGCACCCTGCTGATCGTCGCGGTGGATGCCCCCGTCTGCTGCGCGATGGCCTCGTAGGTGTTGCCCTCGAGCAGTTGGGCGGCCACCTCGACGCGCTGTGCGGCGTCACGCAGTTCACCCGGCGTCCAGACTTCGGTCAGCAACGACTCCAGTTCCTCCGGCGTCCTCGCCGTCGCGACCACCCGAGTGAGCAGTGCAAGGCCTTGTGAACGAAAGCCGCCCTCGTCCAATCCGATCCCCTACCTTCTGCAAACCTAATCGATGGCTGCGGAATACACCGTACTCCGGTTACGCCCCGCGCCTTTGCTGGCGTACAGCGCCTGGTCTGCTGCCTGCAATAGCCCCTCGACATCGTCTGCGTGCACAGGGAACGTAGCGATTCCGATGCTCACGGCAAGGGGAACGTCGACTCCCAGGGGAATGGACTGGGCGGCGACGCGAATACGTTCCGCGATGTTTCGCGCCGCCTCCGCCGTCGCGTCGGGCAGCAAGATAATGAACTCGTCACCAGCGTAACGCACAACGGTATCCGTCGCACGCGTTTCTCTGCGCATGACTTCCGCAAGTTCGCGCAGGAAGTGGTCGCCGGCTGCGTGTCCGAACTGGTCGTTTACGTTCTTGAGGCAGTCCGAGTCGACCATCAGTACCGACAGCGGACTTCCCGTTTCCTGGGCGTGCTTGAGCGCGCTCGGCGCCGCCTCGTCCAGGTAGCGCTGGTTGTGCAGTCCGGTCAACCCGTCGGTGATGCTGAGGAGCCGCATCTTGCGGTAAAGGCGGCCCGTCTCGTCGAAGAGACGTGCGTTTTCGATTGCGAATGTGGCATGCCGCGCAAAAATTTCTGCCAGGCTGAGGTCCTCTTCCTTGAACCGGTTCGCGCCTCGGCGTGAGAGCCGCAGTACACCGACGACCTGGCCGCCGATCTTCAGCGGCACGAACACGGCGGACGTCGAGACGTCCGGCGTGCCCGGAATGCGTTCGGCTCGCTCATCCTGCTCGATGTCGCCGGAAAGGACCGTTTCCCCTGTGCGGGCCACCCAGCCGGTGAGGCCGTGGCCCGTCGGAACCGGCCAGGACGTGAGGACGGTGGCATCGTCGCTGACAAAATCCGGCGCGATGTCGGCGGCCTCCGGCGTCAGCTGCGTCCCGTCGTCGGACACGAGGTAGCAAACGGTGTAATCGGCCGACGTCAGGCGCCGGAGAACGGCGACGACGCCGCGCAGCATCTGGCTCAGATCGTCGCCGCTCCGGAAGCTGCTGGCCTGGAAAATCTCTTCGAGCAGTCCGCGAATCCTGCGCTGCTGCCGGGCTTCACTGGACATGAACGAGGAAAGGTAGCCGACGACCAGAATCATCCCGTCCATCACGAAGGTCCGCGCCAGGAACACCGGCTGCGGACTCTGCACGAGCAGCGGCGTGAGACTCAGCAACACCGATCCCACCGCGACCGGCAGCACGCGCCGGAACGGTTGGAAGAGGGCGTCGCCCGCGACAATGACGAAATAGATCGTTGAGAGAGGAGAACGCTGCCCGCCGGACGCGAGCACCGCAAGAGCGACGAAGATCATCGCAGGGTAGGAGAAATCGAAGGAGCGCATGATGCTGGGTTTCAGCAAAACGAACAGACCCGTCGCCAAGGTCAGGGCGCCGACGCTGATCAGCAACGGGATGTTGTGCAGCGACATCGTGCCTGGCCAGAAAATGGCTACAGCGGCAATGAGCACACTTACCGCGAACAGTCCCGCAACGGACCGCCCGTACAGCGCGCTCCCCCACTTAGACACCGGCACCCCTCCGAGGGAGGGGTTTCGACGGTGTTTACCAATCTCCTGTGAGGCATGGACTACCAAAATCGGAAGATACTATCCAAGCCCGCCGGATGAGCCGCCGCCGCTGGACCCGCCGGAACTGCCGCTGGACCCGCCGCCACCGCCGCTGGACCCGCCGCCACCGCCGGCAGCACCACCGCCCGCACCCCCACCGCTCGCCATCTGCATGAGTGCCGACTTCACGGCCATGGAGATAGCTTGGGACATCTTCGGCGACTGGATGACCTTTTCCATCGTCGCTTCGAGGGCCTTCTGACCCATCGGGGTGCTGAGCGCCTGCTCAAGCGAACTGCTTCCCGAGGAGGAACTGCCCGACGACCCGCCCGACGACCCGCCCGACGACCCGCCCGACGACGAGCTGCCGCCGCTGCCTTCGGACGAACCTCCGCCGGACGAACCGCCAGAGGAACTCCCTCCGGAACTCATGCCGGACGCGCCTTCGCCGGACGTGCCCGAACTGGAGCTACTGCCCCCCTGCGAGGAACTTGAGCCCTGCTGTCCGGAGACCATCCCACTGGAGGAACCGCCCATCGGCGGCGACGAGCTGCTGCCCATGTGCAGCGAACAGCCGCCGAGCAGGACCGCGGATGCCGCGACTGCGAGAAGAGTACGTCGCAAAAATACCACCTGCCCGGCCCTAGCGTGGTCTCAGCGAGCCGCCGCTATTCCAATGTCATCGCGCCACTGCGCACCGGCAAACTGCACGCGTGAAACCGCGCTATACGCGGCCGCGCGGGCCGCAGCAGGGTCGTCTCCGCGGCCGACGAGACAAAGCACGCGACCGCCGGCCGTCTCGTAGCCCTGCGGCCCAAGTCGGGTGCCCGCGTGAAAGACGAGCGCCTCTTCCGCCGCCGCCGCAATTCCCGTGATCACCGCCCCTGTTTGCGGGTCTTCCGGGTAGCCCTCGGCAGCCATGACGACGCAGGCCGTCGCGACGTCGGCGAGCGGGCTGCTGCGCGGAAGCTCCCCCCGCGCGGCACCGTAGAGCCAGGGAAGGAGAGACTCTCTCATCGCCGGCAGGATCGCCTGCGCTTCCGGATCGCCGAAGCGAACATTGTACTCGATCACCATCGCACCCTGCGGCGTCAGGATGAGGCCGGCGTAGAGCGCGCCCTGATACGGTGTGCCCCGCTGTGCGAGCAGGCGCAGGAGTGGAGCGATCGTACGCTCCGCGATCTCCTCCGCACCGAGCGGCAGCGGCACGGGACAGACCGCCCCCATGCCGCCCGTGTTCGGCCCCTGGTCGCCGCGCAAGAGGCGCTTATGGTCCTGCGCTGGCGGCAGCAGGACAAAGTCTTCGCCGGCGCAAAGGGCGATCAGGGACGCCTCGGGGCCGCGCAGCCGCTCCTCGAGCAGCACCGTGCCATACTGATGCAGGAGCCTTCGCGCCGCGCGCCGTGCGCCTGCCGCGTCGTCGGCGACGATCACGCCCTTGCCCGCCGCAAGGCCGTCCGCCTTGACGACGGTGCGGGTCGGATGCATGGCGAGAGTCTGCTCCACTTCGCCGTAGTCACGACAGAGCGAAGCGGCGGCGGTCTCGATGCCGGCGGCGCGCAACAGCGTTTTTGCGTATGCCTTGCTCGACTCGAGCTGCGCCCCCAGCCGGTCGGGCCCGAACACAGCGGCGCCCTGCGCCCTGAGGTCCTCGGCGACGCCCTTCACGAGCAGCTCCTCGGGGCCCGGGACGACGAGATCGATCGAGAGCCTGCGGACGGCAGCGAGGACCTGCGCCGCATCGCCCGGGTCGCCTGCGACCGGCTCAGCCACGTCGCGCATCCCATCGCTTCCGGGAAGCGCAAACACTTCGGCGCCGCCCAGCCGCAAGGACCAGGCGAGGGCGTGTTCACGGCCGCCCTTGCCGAGCACCAGAGCGCGCATCAATGGCGGAAGTGGCGCACGCCGGTGAAGTAGAGGGCAATGTCGCCATGGCGCGCGGCTTCGATCGAGAGTTCGTCGCGCATGGATCCGCCGGGTTCCGCGATCGCGGCGATGCCGGCCTTCGCCGCAAGTTCCACCACGTCTCCGAAGGGGAAGAACGCGTCCGACGCGAGTGCGGCGCCTTTTGCCTTGTCGCCCGCCTGCGCGAGGGCTTCGGAGGCGGCGCGGATGCGGCTGACCTGTCCCGCCCCGATCCCGAGCGTCACGCCGCCGCGGGCAACGACGATGGCGTTGGAGCGCGCGTGCTTGACGATCCGGTAGGCGAAGTCGAGGTCCTCCAAAAGTCCTTCCTGCGACGGGCCGCCCGCGAGCCTCCACTGCGCGGTGTCCGGCGTCGCGCGGTCCGGCGTCTGTGCGGCGTACCCCCCGCCGATGGCTCGGAGTTCGATGCCCTCGCGCGGCAGGGAGTCCGCCGCGAGCACGCGCAGGTTGGGTTTCCTCGCAAGGATCTCCCGCGCTGCAGGTTCGATGTCCTGCGCGATCACGACCTCGAAGAAGCGACCCACAAGGTATTCCGCGATCTCAGGCGTGACGACTCCGCGCAGCGCGACGACGCCGCCGAAAGCGGCCTCTTCGTCCGCGGCGACCGCAGCCTTCAGCGATGAGAGCAAGTCTCCGAGTTCCGCAGCTCCGGAGGGCGTCTGGTGCTTGATCACGCAGGCCGCCGCCGGCCGCAGGTCGAGGCAACATCTCCATGCCGCGTCGGCGTCGAGCAGGTTGTTGTAGGACAGCTCTTTGCCCTGCAGCGGTTCGGCAGCCGCGACGCCCCGGGTGCCGTCGCGATAGACGGCCGCGGACTGGTGCGGGTTCTCGCCGTAGCGCAGAGCCCCCGCGAACCGAGCCTCCGCCATCGGAAACGGCGGCCACTCCCCTCCGAAGAGGTAGTTGGCGATCGCCATGTCGTAGCGCGCGGTGTGTGCGAAGGCCTCTGCGGCGAGGCGTTGGCGCAGGGCCGCATCCTCGCGGTCGAGCCCTTCCAAGACCTCCTGGTACCAGCGCGTCTCCGGAACGACCCAGACGCGGTCGTGATTCTTGGCGGCCGCGCGCAGCAGCGCGACTCCACCGATGTCGATCTCCTCGATCGCCTCCGCGCGGCCGGCGCCGCGGCGCACCGTCTCGACGAAGGGATAGAGCGTCACGGCGACGAGGTCGATCTGCCGCGCGCCGATGCGCAGGAGATCCTGCGCGTCCGCATCGGAGCCGCGGCTCAGGATGCCGCCATGCACGGCGGGATGGAGCGTCTTTACCCGCCCTCCGAGCACCTCCGGCGAGCGGGTATAGTCGGCCACCTCTTCCACCGCAAGTCCTGCGTCCCGCAGGGCCTTAGCGGTCTTGCCGCTCGCAAGCAGCGTGAAACCGCGCTCGCGGAGCCCTGCCGCGAACTCGACGAGCCCTGACTTGTCGTACACGCTGAGGAGCGCTGTCGGCATCGTCATCCCTCCAAGATCGAAACCTGACGGCCATGGATACTGAGCTGCCCTTCCGCAAGCATACGCACCGCTAGCGGCAGGAGCCGGTGTTCAACCGCGTGGATCCTCTGCGCAAGCTGCTCCGGATCCTCGCCGTGCCACACCTCTACCGCTTCTTGCAGCACGATCGGTCCACCGTCCAGCGTCTCGTCGACGAGGTGGACCGTCACTCCGGTCACCCGCACGCCGTGGCGCAGCGCCTGTCCGATCGCGTCGCGCCCCGGGAACGCCGGCAGGAGCGAGGGGTGTACATTCAGGATGCGACCGGCGTAACGCTCGACGAAGGACGCCGAGAGGATCCGCATGAAGCCGGCGAGGACCAGCGCATCCACGCGGTGCTCCGCGGCAGCTGCAAGGAACCCTCGCTCCCACTCGGACATGCCGTCCGACTTCGCATCGGCGATGTAGACCGGTACGCCGCGGGTGAGCGCAAGGTCCGCCGCCGGGCAGGCGCGATCGGTGCCGAGGAGCACGATCTGCGCCTCACCCAGCTCGCCGGTCCCCTCCGCCTCGAGCAGTCGGGCGAAATTCGTGCCCCGCCCGGACGCGAGTACGGCAACGCGCATCACAGCACAACGCCCTCCCCCTCGATCACCTCGCCGACGACGCGCGGAGCCCCGCCTGCCGCCCGGATCGCCTCCGACACGCGGTCCGCGGCGTCTGCCTTCACCGCCAGGACGAGACCGAGTCCCATGTTGAAGACGGAGTAAGCCTCGCTGCGAGGCACCTTGCCGGCGTCGATCAGCAGCTGCAGCTCTGGCGGGACGTCCCAGCTGCCTGCGTCGATACGCGCCCCGAGTCCCGGCGGCAGCATGCGCGGGACGTTTCCCGGGATGCCTCCGCCCGTGATGTGGCTGATGCCGTGCACGACGCTGCGGCCGAGCACTCCCTGCACCTGCGGTCCGTAAAGTCTCGTCGGGCGCAGCAGCACTTCGCCGAGCGGCGCTGAAAGGCCATGGTTCGCCTGCAACTCGAGCCCCCGCTCCCGCACGATGCGCCGCACAAGACTGAAGCCGTTGCTGTGCACGCCATCCGACGGCAGCCCGATCAGCACGTCCCCTTTACGGGCCGCGTCGCCGCGCAGCACATCTTCCCGCTCCACAGCGCCGACCCCGAAGCCGACGAGGTCCAGCGCTCCCTGCGGGAAGAGGTCGGGCAGTTCCGCCGTCTCCCCGCCGAGGAGCGCCGCCCCTACCTGCTGGCAGGCCCTCGCCACGCCCGAGACGACGAAGGCCACTTCCTCGGGCACCAGCCGGCCGACGCCGATGTAGTCGAGGAAGAACAGGAGCTGAGCCCCCTGGCAGAGCACGTCGTTGGCGACCATCGCCACCACGTCCTGACCCACGCCGTCCATGCGGTGCAGCTGCTGGGCCAGCACGAGCTTCGTCCCCACGCCGTCGGCACCCGCCACCAGCACCGGGTCGCGGAAGCGCTGCAGCCGGAAGAGCCCTCCGAAGCCTCCGATGCCGTCCATGACCTCGCTGCGGGTCGCCGTTGCCCCGATCTGGCGCAAGAGGTCGACGAGGCGTTCCTTCGCATCGAGATTGACGCCGGATGCGCGGTACTCCTCGCTCACTCCATCCCCTCCTCAGCTGCGTCCTTGCGCAGGTCTATCGGGACCGGCACGGGATAGTCCCCGGTGAAACAGGCGAGACAGTGATCCTGGTGCCCGGTGGCGCGCAGCACGCCGTCCGCCGAGAGAAACTGCAGGGAGTCCGCGCCGATGCGCAGGCGCAAGGCTTCGGCATCCCTGTCGGCGGCGATCAGCTCGTCGCGGTTCGACGTGTCGATCCCGTAGTGACAGGGATGCAGGTAGCGCGGTGAGGCGATGCGCACATGGACCTCGGTCGCGCCGGCTTCACGCAGGATCTGCGTCAGGTGGCGCATCGTCGTGCCCCGCACGAGCGAGTCGTCGATCAGCGCGACGGAGCGCCCGCGCACCACCTCCGGCACCACCGACAGCTTGCGCTGCACGCCCGCCGTGCGCCCCTCGCTGCCCGGCCGGATGAAGGTGCGGCCGACGTAGCGGTTCTTGACGAGCCCGAGTTCCTGCGGGATGCCGAGTTCTGCCGCATACCCCTCCGCCGCCGGGAGCGAGGAGTCCGGAACGCCGAGCACGAGATCGGCCGGGGCGGGCGCCTCGCGCGCCAACTGCTGTCCGAGGCGGTAGCGGGCGCCGTAGATCGACTCGCCGCCGACCTGGGAATCCGGCCGTGCGAAGTAGATGAGCTCAAAGGCGCAGAGCTTCTCGCGGCGGCTGTCGCCGGCCGAGATCTCCGCAATGCCGCCGTCCGACGTGAGCCACACGATCTCGCCCGGACGGATGTCACGTTCGTAGCTCGCGCCGACGGCGGCCAGCGCGCACGTTTCGGAGGCGAGACAGGGCATGCCCCCGAGCTTCCCCAAAACCAGCGGGCGCAGGCCGTGGGGATCCCGCGCGCCGAGCACGCCACCCTGGAACAGCACGACCAGCGCGTAGCCGCCGTGCAGGCGCGAGAGGGCGTCCTGAAGGCTCTGCGGCAGGGTTGTCGCGCTGGAGCGCGCCATGATGTGCGCGACGACTTCCGTGTCGGTGGTCGTCTGGAAGATCGCGCCCTCCTCCTCCAGCGCCTTGCGCTCGCGCATCGCGTCGACGAGGTTGCCATTGTGGGCGAGCGCGAATGGGCCGAGCCGCGCGCGGAAGAAGAGCGGCTGTGCGTTCTCCGGCCGCGATGATCCGGTCGTCGAGTAGCGCACGTGCCCGATGGCGGTCTCTCCGCGAAGCTGCCCCAGCCGCTCCTCCGTGAAGACCTCCTGGACGAGCCCCATGCCTTTCTCGATCATCAGGTGGCCGTCCGAGAGCGTCGCGATCCCGGCGCTCTCCTGGCCGCGGTGCTGGAGGGCGAAGAGCGCCTCGGCGGCGAGGCGCGGGGCGCCAGGCGTTCCGACGATGCCGAAGACGCCGCAGGCTTCATGCAGTTCCCCGCTCACATGAGTTCCCTCCCGAAGACGCGTTGCAGCTCCCCGGCCCCGATCGACCAGTGCGGTTCTGTCGGCATGTCGACCGCGAGCTGCGCCGCCTCGGTCACGACGCCGATCTCCTTCGCGCGCACCCCAAGAGCCCTGGCGCGGGCGATCACCGGCTCCGGATCCTGCGCGAGCGCGACGAAGAGCGCGCTCGGTTCGCCGAAGAGATAGCGCGGCGCCGCCTGCTCAAGCTGCACGGAGAGCCCCAGGCCCGTGTGGATGACGATCTCCGCGAGCGCCGCGAGGAGGCCCCCATCCGAGACGTCGTGTGCGAGCGCGATCTCCCCTTGGGCCCCCGCGGCAGGCAACAGGTCGCAGAGCCTGCGCAGGGTTTCGTAGTCGGGCGGCAGCGGCGGGGCGGCCGGAACGCCCGCCATCTCCGAATATTCGCTGCCGGCAAGGCTTTGGGCTGGCTGTCCGAGCAGCAGGACGCGCATGCCGGGAGCCGGCGGGCGCACCCCGATCGCCCGCTCCGGATCGGGCAGGAGGCCGATCATGCCGATGACTGGCGTCGGGGCGATCCGCACTCCCCCAGACTCGTTGTAGAGGCTGACGTTGCCCCCGGTCACCGGGATGCCGAGCGCTTCGGCGGCTTCCGCGATCCCGTCGACGACGTCGACGAGCTCGCGCGCCGCCTCGGGACGCTCCGGACTTCCAAGATTGAGGCAGTTCGTGAGGCCGATCGGCTGCGCACCGCGGGCCGCGACGTTGCGCGCGGCCTCGCAAACCGCGAGTGCGGCGCCGGTGCGCGGTGCGTGCAGGCACTGGCGCGGGTTCTGGTCGGTCGCCACGGCGACGCCGGGCGCCCCGGGCGCGGCCCGCAGGACGGCCGCATCCAGGCCCGGGCGCGCCACGGTCCGCAGCCCCACGTCCTGGTCATACGTCTCGTAGACCGCCGCGCGCGAGCAGAGGTTTGGGCGCGAGAGCAGCGCGAGGAGCGCATTGCGCGCATCCCCGCCCGTAGGTTCCGCGGACGGCTCAGATGCCTCGCGGCGCGGTGCGGGTGAGAGAGCGGCCTTGGGCGCGTCGGCGTAGAGCGCTGCGGGGAGCCGCGAGAGGGTCTCGCCGCCGTGTGTGATCTCGATCTCGCCCCCACACGCCACTTCTCCGACCTCCGCTGCGACGATGCCGAGCCGCTGCGCGATCTCCTGCGCCACGGCAATCTGCCTCGGGGGCAGCAGGAGCAGCATCCGCTCCTGGCTCTCCGACAGAAGTATCTCCGCCGGCTGCAGGTCCTGTGCCCGTAGCGGTACGCGCTCCAGCCATACCCGCGCGCCGACTCCGCCCTTCGCGCACATCTCGATGAGCGCTCCCGCGAGCCCGCCCGCCCCAAGGTCCTGGATGGCGACCACGTCCAGGCGCTCGAGGATCTCGAGCGTCGCCTCGATCAAGAGCTTGCCGAGAAACGGGTCCCCGACCTGCACGCGGGGCCGGTCTTCCGCCGCGTCCTCGCGCAGTGTGACGGAGGCGAACGCTGCGCCGCCGATGCCGTCACGGCCCGTGCGCGCACCGAGCAGCAGGAAGCGGTTGCCCTCTCCCGACGCCGCGCTGTCGCGCAGCTGACCGTGGCGCAAAAATCCGACGCACATGGCGTTGACGAGCGGGTTGCGCTCGTAGGAAGGGTGGAAATAGATCTCGCCGCCGACGGTCGGCACGCCGACGCAGTTGCCGTAGTGCCCGATGCCGGCGACGACGCCTTTCAGTAGGTA
>JAKAPV010000293.1 GCA_021806845.1 Bacillota bacterium
GGGCCGTGATGCGAACTTCACCGCCCACACGCCATTGACTACGTACACCTGGCCCCCGGCTGGCAAGTGGCGAAGATTCGCATCTTCTTTAACCGCCCGCGCCAGCGGGACCTCCCCGCGGCCGGTTCTCCCGGTGGTCGAGACAGCGTGCGGACGTGGGGGGGCAATCGGGTGAGCGGGGCCGGATGATCGGCCCGGACCGAATACGGCGAGGAGAGAGAGCCCGCCCGCCACGATGGCGCCCGCCGAGACAAGGGGGTATAGAGATAATCACGCCGTGCAACGATCGTTAACCAGGTCAATGATATCGCGTCCTGCGAACGGGCGCCCAGGCGGGTTCCCGGTGATGGCCAGGGCCCACCCACCGTGGGCGGAGAGGCCTGTGGCACGCATTCTGGGCGAATCCGGGCGGAGATCGCCAGATATCGGCTGGACCAGGCCTGGGACGGGTGGAAAGGGCCACCCCTGGGGGTCCCGTGGATCCTCCGGTCGGCCCGGTCGCCCCAGCGCTGGCCGTCGGCGAAGCCCGCTGCGTAAAGGGTCGCCGCCTCGGCCTCGATTGCCTCTAACAGGGTGTCCACGCCGTGGTCGTCCGCGACCGCGCCCTCGGCGGCCTACCGCGACGGCTTCCATTCCGGCCGCCTTTCCTGCCGGGCCAGCCTGGCGGCTCTTCAGGTCCTCCCAAGCACCGTGTCGTACAGCCCATAGTGAGTTAGGCCCGGATGACTGTCTATGCCGGTGTATCGGAGCGATGCGTCTTCGTACCGGCGGAATGCAAACACGGCCTGGTTCAGGTGCTCGGTGTTGAATACCCTTAGATTCACGAGTAGGTGAAAGTCGTTCACGGTCAGGCCAGTGACAGCTAGGAACAACGCCGGTTCCAGCTTGGTAACGACATCCTGCAGCGTGTTCTCGCGGAAGTCCGTCAAGTACATAAACGCGGGGATGCGAGTCGCGAACTTGATCAGCTTTTCCTGGACGAGCTTGCGTTTGGACTTATACTCGCGCTCCTGTTCGGTCAGCTCTTTTTTCTGCTCCGGAGTCAAAGCCCTTTCCTTAGCCTTGTTCTTGAGCCGTTTGACCTCCTCGCTCTTGTTGATGACCGTCTCGATGATGTGGTCGCCCAGGGCACGCCACCCTTCGATGCGCTCCACGGCGGCCAGCGCCTCGGGGTGGTCGAGGATGCGGCGCAGAGTGTCGTTGTCCACATTCACCAGCAGAGCACTCTCCCACTTGCGGGCCAACAACGTAGCCGAGGTGCCCGCCATCGCGATGTCGAGAATCCCACCCGCGTCGATCTGCGTCATGTTCGCCCCGTCGTAGGCTAGCACCGGCAGAAACGACACGAGGTCTTTGACGGCGTTCTCTGGATTCGGCTCGTGGGGCGACAGCCCAATCGCGTACTCGGACAGCTGTCGCAGGGCACGGGTGGGCGCGAAGTCAAATACGAAGCAGACGGGCTTGAGGATCTCCTCCTCATTGGGATTGTCGCCATTCGGGTTTCGAATGGACCACGGCGACTGTACACGGAACGCGGCTTGAAAATACGTCTCGGGGGATTTGAGGTTGCGTAGCATCAGGATGGATGACCACTGCGGCACCGTTACACCGGTGGTGAGCTTGCCGCAGGAGAGGGTGATGGTCTTGGTCTCGAAACCACCCCCGATCGCCTTACGCACGGGTTGCAGGGATTCTAGGCCGATGCCCGCTGCGGCACCCGCTGCCACGACGACCTCGTAACCATGCCAAAAGGTGTTGTGCCGCTCCGCCAGCAGGCGTGCCATCGCATGGCAGGCCGCGACACTTGGCAGAAACCAGAACGAGTGTTGCAGGTAAGGCACGAGGCGCACATCCGAGTACGGAAACGGGGGCCGTGTACCCGTCTTCAGATACTCCACCGATTGGAGTGCGTACCCGCCGCGGATGAGATCCAGCCACTTCTGCACGTCGCCCTGGTGCTTGAAGTGCGCGTTCTCGCCCGTAGCGGAGGCCTCGAAGAACGCGTTCAGGTCAAATTCGTCAAATTCCCCGGCGCTCGCTATTGCGAGCAACTCATCCGGCATTTGGTAAGTCAGCAAGCGTATCTGCGGCAGGGGCCCATAGGGATTCCATTGCCCCAAATTGTTCGCCGCGAACTGCTGTTTTGCGCGCTGTTCGTCGGTGTATGTCCAGTTAAAGATCTGTTCCTCGATGAACTCGCCCGTCGCCAGTGCTCGGAACGGTGTGCCCGATAGGTAGAGATAGGCCCTCGTAGTGATCGGGAGAAACTCGCGCTCTCTCTCCGAAAGGACGTTGAGATCCTCATTCACCGCGTCGAGATCGGACGCGTACTCCAGCTTTGCTTCCTTCCTGGCTACAGCCTCGTCCTCGCCCTCGAACAGCTCCTGGGCCGTCTCCCGCCAGGCACCGAAGTGGTACTCGTCGAAGACCACGAGATCCCACTGCACGCTATGGATCCACTCGTTCTTCGGCTTGATGTTCCTTGCTGCATCGCGGCCGAGAAGATCCTGGAAGGAGCCGAAATAGACCACGGGTACTTTGCTGTCGATCTTCGTCGGGTCTCCGTCGGTGCTTCGGGAGAGGAACTGCCACCCCTCGAAGTCGACGTGGGATTCCAGGTCCGATTGCCACGCATCCGCGACGGCGGGCTTGAACGTAACCACGAGCACCCGTTTGGCACCGAGTTTCTTGGCGAGCTGGTAGGTGGTGAACGTCTTACCGAAGCGCATCTTCGCGTTCCATAGGAAGCGCGGTACAGCGTGCCGGTCCTCCGTCCAGATGGACTGGAAGTAGGCGTCCGTCTTGTTGACGGCCTCAATCTGTTCCCGCCGCATCGCGAACGTTTCGTGATGGGTGCCGGTAAATCGCTGACCTGTCCACAGCTCGGTAAGCACGGTCTTCACATCGTCGACCGAGCAGCGCATCCACTCCAGTTCGACGTTCGCAAACCCCTTCCGGACGAGCGCTTCGCGCACGTCGGCATCTCGGAAGGCGGTGCCGTCGTGTCGCTCGGCGGGCTCATCAAGTTCGATCCGGTAGTTCTTGATGGCGGCGGTCTGGAGTTGCTCCGCGACGCGTTGTTTCACGTCGCGCGTCGTCTGCCCGACCTTAAGCAGACCGGCGTGGGCCGGATCGTCGATCGAGTACGCATAGATGCGCGGCCGACCTGTCGACTTGGGGGGCAGAATCTCCTCAATGGATCTACTCATCGTCGGCGGACTCTGCCTCAGAGGTGCCACCGTCGATGACGTCCATTGGCCGGACTATCTTCTCGATGAAGACAATTTCTTCGGCAGTAAGGCCGTATTTGGCGTAGAGTTCCGCGTCCGTCCACTGCCTAGTCCACTCCTGGATCGGCACGAACGTGTAGACCTTTCGCGTTGTGTCCTGCGATGGTTTGTGCAAAAGGATCAGGAAGCGGGTCAGCCGACA
>JAKAPV010000294.1 GCA_021806845.1 Bacillota bacterium
GGAAGGTGGAGCAGATCTTGCCTCTCCGACAACTCGATAGCCACCCGTTCCGGGCGCCACTCACTGTCCTTCGGATCGAGCAACAACCCTCCATAGCGCACGTCCACGTTCATGAATAGGGTTTGGTCTTCTGTCAGCGACTGTCGCCCGGCCGTGAGAGCGAGGTGCCTACAGGTTTCCTCGAGTTGGCGGCTCTGGGCGCTGCGGTGTCCCTGGCGAAAGATTTGATCGGGCGTTTCCCATCGTGACCCGCTGGGGCCACGAACCAGTGCTTCGTACCCCACCACCTGGCCTGTCCTAAGGTCCGCAATGGGCTGAAACGCCATCCACAGTGTCTCGAGAAACGCCATGTGCCCACCTCTCTCGACCCGGACCTGCGGCCCATTCCATAGATATTTACTCCAAATTCTTCATCGGCCAGATATCTCCTCTGCAGCCGCTGGTACCGACTGGCCATTCCCTGTGCTCCAGTACGGTTATGAGGTAGGTGGCAGTGCTGATGAGAGCCGCCTGCATGGTTTCCCGCCGGGCCGACCAATCCCATTTACTCTGCGGTGCGGGACAGAGTTGACCGCATTCACTTCGCCGTTATAGGTCAGGGAGGACCGGACTCTGCCGCGAACCAGCATCGTGAAGCCATGTATTGCCATGACTGCAGTGTAGGGATCTGCGCGTAACCGATCGACCCACCACCACGGACGGGGAGGTTTTCCCCTGCCACTAGCGGGTGTCGTCCTGCCAGATCAGAGGCCGCGCAAGAGGCTCAGCACCGTATCGGCTACGATGCGGCCAGCCGTCCGAGGTGCAGTGATACCGGGCAGTCCCGGCGCGAGGTGGGCGCTGATCCCCATGCGCCGTGCCGCCGCGAAGTCTGTGCCGCCTGGCGCGCTCGCGATGTCGACGATGACGGCGCCGCGGCGCATGCGCTGCAGCACGTCCTCCCGCAGTACCGCCGCGGGGATCGTGTTGAACACCACGTCCGCATCGGCGGCCGCGCCGCGCAGTTCCGAGAGCGGCAGCGCCGAGAGATCGAGCGCGTAAGCGCGCGCGAGGTCGATGCCGTCCCGCGCCAGCACCTCGACCCGCGCGCCGAGGCCGTGCAGGGTGCGCGCGAGCACCGAACCGCTGCGTCCAAAGCCGAGCACAAGGCAGCGCGATCCGTGCAGCGTGTGGTCTGTGAGGCGCAGGGCCATTTCGAGGGCTCCCTCTGCCGTTGGTACGGCGTTTCGCCACGCGAACTCATCGGTCTCGCGGAACTCGATCAGCCGGACGCCCTGCTCTGTGCAGGCCTGACGCAGTCCGGGCGTCGCCTGCCCGATGAAGAGCGGCGTCCCCGGCGGGACGTGCCGCAGCGCCTCCGCAGTGAGGCGCGGCGGTTCCTGCCCCTCGACGATCGTGTATGACACCTGGCCGAACTTGTCGACGCCTCCGACCGGCGCAAGCAGGAGATCGGCCCACGCCAGCACTTCCTCAAGGCGATTGGACGCAAAGCTCGCATCGTCCGGCCAAGGCAGGCAGACCGCACGCACTTCCGCTCCCAGGCCGTGGAATACGGCCGCTACCTCGAGTTCGCGCCGGTCGCCGCCGATGATGCCCGCCTTGAGACCCGTGAGGTCGGATGCCATCCGCTCCACCTCCCCGCTCCGCCGATATGGTATGCGGAGCGGGCGGGCGCGGCGACGAAAACAGGGCGGCCGTCGCGGCCCGCCCTGTTTTCATTTCCCTGGTCAGTCGACTTCGATGTCGTGCGCGCCCTGCGCCTGGAGGACGTTGCGGGCGTCTTGCAGCTTGTCGTCGCTGGCCTTGACGACCACGACCGAGTGACCTTGCTTCAGTTCGTCCTCGTAGCGCTTGCTGCTCGAGGACGGGATTCCGAGGTCGATGAAGGCGCCCGTGAGCCCGCCGGCCGTCGCGCCGGTCAGCGCTGCGGCCAAGGGGCCCGCCGCGATCAGTGGTCCGATGCCGGGGATCGCAATCGCGCCGACGGCTGCGAGCAGCCCCGCGGCGCCGCCGACGCCGGCGCCCCAGGCCGCTCCATCCGCTGAGGAGTCCTGGTGCGTCATGTCATTGCCGCGGCCCTGCTTGTCTTCCGGACCGATCAGCGAAACCTCGCGGTCATTGAACGTCTTGGCCTCGAGCTGACGGACGGCCTCTTTCGCGCGCTTGATGTCCTGAAACGCTCCAACTACCGTGTGTGCCACTCTGCGTCCACCCCCGGGGCGTAGCATCCCCGAGGCGAATTGGCACTAGCCCCTGGTTTCGCGCGGCTGGACCTCGACGATCATCACCTCGGGCCCGATCCGCCGAACGGACTCCCAAGGGATCGCGAGAGAACGCCGCCGCTGCCAGATTCCGCCACGCGCCGGCAGCAGAAGCTCCTGGATCTCGCCCGTTTCGGGGTCGAACAGGATCTCCGTCTCGCCGATGATCCCGACGCGCGCGCCGTCGTACAGGTTGATGATCTCCCTGCTGTGCAGTTCAGAAAGGCGCATATCGTCCCCCTCCGTGACAAGCCTATGCGCCGATCCCCGCCACAATACGAAACTCAGTCGCCGGTATGTCCGAAGCCGCCCTCGCCGCGCTCGGTGGGGTCGAGCGACTCCTCCGCAAAGTCGGCGAGGATCACGGGCGCGATGACGAGCTGCGCGACGCGGTCGCCAGCCTGCACCTTGTAGTCCGCATCCGCGTCGTTGTGCAGGAGCACCTGCAGTTCGCCGCGGTAGTCGCTATCGATCGTGCCGAAATGCGCGCTCAGGCCATAGCGCAGCGCAAGCCCCGAGCGCGGGCGCACCTGTCCCTCGTACCCCTCCGGGAGCGCGATCGCGATGCCGCTCGGGACGAGCGCCCTGCCCCGCGCGGGCACCAGCGTGTCGGCCGCGGCATAAATGTCATAGCCGGCCGCGCCGGCCGACTGCCGCTCCGGAAGCCGCGCTCCCTCGCGCAGCCGCTGCACCCTCACCTTGATCACGAAACCCCCACCTCCCAATCTGCGATCTCCTGCACGCCGCCGCGCAGCACCCTGCCATCCGGCAGCAGGGCGACGCAGCGCAGCCGCGCCGGAGCGAAGAGGTGCTGCGCCAAGCGGCGGATCGCAGACCCGTCCACGGCCTGCAGCTGCGCGATCTCCGCAGCAAGCGTCTCTGCCCTGCCGCGCAGGAGCACCTGCAGCGCGTGGCGCTCGACGCGCGCGAAGGGACTGTCCTGCGAGAGCCGCAGCGCTCCGCAGGCGGAGCGCCGCATCAGCGCAATCCGCCCTTCGCCGAGGCGGGCGCGCCGCAGGGCGTCCGCCTCCTCCAGAATCGCGACGAGGCCCGCCTGCAGCCCGTCCGGCGGCAGATCCGCGTAGACCCCCCACATGCCGCCGCCGGCGTATGCGGTCTCGTAGCTGTAGATGCCGTACGAGAGCGCCTCCTGCTCGAGATC
>JAKAPV010000295.1 GCA_021806845.1 Bacillota bacterium
GGCGGACATCCGTTCGTTCTTCGACTTATGCGGAATTCCGCATAAGTCGAATTATGCCGAACTCCGGATTATGCCGAATGGGCAGCGCCGAGCCGCTTGGGAAGCGGGCTTCGGCTCCGAACGTTCGGCATAATCACGGGCCGACGATCGTATTGTCGAACCCCCTCTTCGTTGGGAGTGATCCCTGCGAAGGAGGGGTTCCTACGATAGGAGCGCGGCTGAAGGGCCCGTTGGCGCCATATGCGCCAGGATTCCACACCAGCCTCATTGATCTGGGGTATGCGGAGAGCTACGCGGAGCGGATGATGCAGCTCGTGTCTCACGTCAACCGTTGGATGATGGAGGCTGGGCTGGGACCTGACGATCTGACTGCACAGGTTGCCGATCGGTTCCTCGCCACTCGACGCACTCAGGGCCACCGGGTCTGGATCTCACCGGCGGCGATGCGGCCACTGCTGGATCATCTCCGCGGTATCGGCGTTGCACCGGAACCCTTGGCGGAAGAGCCACCTATCACGGAACTCGGCAGATTGCTCGACGAGTACCGTACGTACCTCATCGAGGAACGTGGGCTGATGCCAAACACGGTGGAGCATTATCTGACGCCGGCTCGTTCGTTTCTCTCGGTATGTTCGGGAACGAAAGGCTTGGCCCTGCAGGATCTGACGGCAGCCGAAGTCACTGCGTTCGTTGTTCGGGAGACGCGGGGGCGCCACACCGGTTGGGCCCAGTGGATCGTCACGGGACTGCGCTCCCTACTGCGATTCCTTCACGTGAGCGGTAAGATCGCTGGGCCTCTCGCCCAGGCGGTTCCCCCGGTGGCTGGATGGCGCCTCAGCGCACTGCCCAAGGCCCTCGAACCGAGCCAAGTCGATCGCCTTCTTGCCAGTTGTGATCAGGCGACCTCTGTCGGCTTGCGCGACTTTGCCATCCTCACGATCCTCCTGCGCCTTGGTCTACGCGCCGGAGAGGTGGCCGCCCTAAAGTTGAGCGACATCGACTGGCGGCACGGAGAGATCGTGATTCATGGCAAGGCGAACCGCGCGGAACGTCTGCCGCTGCCTACCGACGTAGGTCAGGCTGTCGTCGCTTGGCTCCAGAGGAGGTGCCGCCCGGGCAGTGCCGCCCAAGTGTTCACACGGGTCCATGCTCCGCACCACGGTCTCACAACTGCGGGCGTATCGAATGTCGTACGCGCTGCCTGTGTTCGGGCCGGACTGCCGCCGGTCGGCTCCCACCGTCTCCGCCACACCGTTGCGACCCAGATGCTACGCTCAGGCGCTGGCCTCGCCGAGATCGGTCAGGTCTTGCGCCACCGCAGCTCCGGTGCGACCGCGATCTACGCCAAGGTGGATCGCGTCTCTCTGTCGGCCTTGGCGAGGCCGTGGCCGGGTGACGCCGTATGAGCATCCTCCGCCAGAGCCTTCAAGATTACCTCTCGGTCCGTCGCTCCCTCGGGTTCAAACTCGAGCGCGTGTCGCATCTGCTCCCGGACTTCGTCGGCTTCATGGAGCGGGAAGGCGTCACCACGCTCACGACCGCACTCGCCCTTGCCTGGGCCATGAACACGAAGGGGAGCGCAAACTGGCAAGCCGTACGGCTTGACATCGTGCGTGGGTTTGCCCGTTTCTTGCAGGCGATCGATCCAAATACCGAAGTTCCGTCTCCCGGTCTCTTGCCACACCGCACCCAACGCGCTGTGCCATACATCTACACTGATGCCGAGATCTCCGCACTGATGGCGGCTGCACAGACCCTTTGGCTGCGCATCAGCCGCGCTACCTACGCTACCTTGATCGGGCTCCTGGCTGTTACGGGAATGCGCCCAGGCGAGGCCATCCGCCTTGACCGGGAGGACGTAGACCTGGCGCGTGGACTTCTGACCATACGAAGCACCAAGTTCGGCAAGTCTCGCGAGGTTGTGCTGCACTCCAGCACGGTTGCCGCTTTGGAGGCTTACGTCCGCCGTCGCGACGAGCTGATCCCGCACCCGATTGGCCCCACTTTCTTCGTTTCCCGAGACGGGACTCGGCTTTCACATGGCCGTGTCGACTGCACCTACAGGCACCTGGTTCGTCAAGCCGGTCTGCCACAATTACCCTCTCGACGGCCACCGCGCCTGCACGACTTTCGCCATACGTTCGCCGTCCGTACGGTTATCGATTGGTATCGTGACGGCGTGGACGTGGCGGCCCGGCTCCCGCTTCTATCGACATACCTCGGACACGTCGAGCCCATCAGCACCTACTGGTACTTCTCGGCCACCCCGGAACTGCTCGCCCTTGCAGCCTCCCGACTGCAGCGCGGTCTCGGAGAGCTCCGATGAGTACCTTGGCGCCTACCCTCCAGGCCTTCTTCACCGAACGGCTCATGCGTCAGCGCCAAGCGAGCCCCCACACGATCGCCGCTTATCGCGACACTTTCCGTCTTCTGCTCGCCTTCGCGGAAGAGAAAACCGGCCGCGCGCCCTCCAACCTGCGGTTGGAAGATCTCGATGCCCCCTTGATCGGCGCCTTCCTCGATCACCTCGAGGTTGATCGCCACAACAGCATCCGCACCCGCAACGCTCGTCTCGCCGCCATTCATGCCCTGTTCCGCTTCTCCGCGTTACGCCACCCCGAGCTCTCTGCGCTGATTCAGCGCGTGCTGGCCATCCCCGAAAAGCGTGGCGAGCGCGCACTCGTCACGTTTCTCAACCAGGACGAGATCGACGCCCTGCTTGCTGCACCGGATCGCGCCCGTTGGGTGGGCCGCCGTAACCACGCTCTCCTGCTGACAGCCATTCAGACCGGTCTCAGGGTGTCCGAGATCACCGCGCTCACCTGCCAGGACGTCCAGCTCAGGGCAGGCGCGCACCTACGCTGCCACGGCAAGGGCCGTAAGGATCGCGTCACGCCGCTAACCGACCAGACCGTCTCTGTCCTGAGGATATGGTTCGCAGAATCCCAAGGCGCGCCGACCGACCCCGTGTTCCCTGGTCCCAGGGGCAAACGGCTCAGCCGCGACGCAGTGGCCGCTGTCGTATCCAAGTACGCTGCGGTTGCGAGCGACCGCTGTTCGTCGCTCAGGAGCAAGAAGGTCTCCCCCCATGTGCTTCGCCACACCTGCGCGATGCGGCTCCTGCAGGCTGGGGTGGACCCCTCGGTGATCGCACTCTGGCTCGGCCACGAGAGCGCCGAGACCACCCAGATCTACCTGCATGCCGACCTCGCCATCAAGGAACGAGCCCTCGCCAGGACGGCTCCCACGAACACCACTCCAGGACGCTACCAGCCATCCGACGACCTCCTCGCCTTCCTGGAAAGCTTATGATTATGCCGAACGCACGGAGCCGAAGCTCGCCTCCCAAGCGGCTCGGCGCTGCCCATTCGGCATAATCCGGAGTTCGGCATAATTCGATTT
>JAKAPV010000296.1 GCA_021806845.1 Bacillota bacterium
CCCACGACCGCTCCTTCGTCGACATCTACCTTGCCGGAGAGTTTCTGTGCTCCGCGGGGGTCACCGAGGGGCGGACCTTGGCTCAGAGGTCGGAACTCGCTCGGATGCGCCGTAACCGAATCGCCCGAGCGGACGCCTTCGTGAAGGCGGGTGCGAGTCGGCGCGTCGTCCAAGCCTTCCAGAAGAAGGAGACGGATGAATTCTCACGCCGTGGGGAAGAGGCACGACCCATCGACGAGGCGTTGGCGGACTACCTATCTATGGGTGAAGCGTAGATGGTGAACGCAGGTTCGGTCGAGGACGGGCAGCCCGCCCCGCTGCACATCAGTGGGACCGAGTCGGCCGCCATCGTGTGCACGACCCACCTCCGAGAGGTGACTGTGGCCCTCACCAGGCGGGCAGTGACCGGCGGCGCCGTCATCGTCGAGGGCGCCCCGGGCCTGGGCAAGACTTTCGCGACTCACCTGGTCACGGACGGGTTGGGCATGCCCTGCCACTGGGTGGCCATGCCGGACCGGCCGAAGGGCAAGGAGATGATCGCTCGGATCAACCAGGTGATCACCGGTCGGATGCCGGCCAAGAACCGCACGGAGTTCGATCTGCTGGAGGAGACCGTGCGTCTGCTCGCCGGCCCCCCGGTCGCGCTGGTGATCGACGAGGCACAGCACCTCCAGACCGGACCACTGAGGCAGCTGCGATACCTGTACGACCGCCCCGAGACGACGCTGCTATTGGTTCTTGTCGGGGCCGATGCGGGCCGATCGGTGTCGTTCAGGTGTCCAGAACTGGAAAGTCGGATAGAAGCCCTCGTTCATTTCAAGCCGTTCTCAGGCAGCGAGATGCGCGCGGTGCTGGAGTCCTACCATCCGATGTTTGCCAAGACGGGGCCAGAGGTGATGGCGTACATGTGGTCCGCGCTTGGAGGCAATTTCAGGGAGTGGGCCAAGGTCCTGAAGGCGGCTCTCAGTCTTGGCCTTGCACCGGATGAAGGACTGAGCCTGCGAAACGCGCGTGCGACACTGCGAGCCGTCGGTCGTCCCAGGCGGGGAACGCAAGGGTCGAGGGACCTGCCAGGGGGCGAGGTCGGCTTCGACGCCCGGCCGGCGGCATGAGCGAAGACCCCACGGTGCGATTCGTAGATGATCGAAAAGGTGAGATTGTGGCGATCCTGCGCGACTTCGCTCGGCCGGATGCTGGGGTGATCTACGCCTGCTGCCGTCCTCGCTCGCGACACCTCGATTGGATGATGGCGGACCTCATGGCATCCCTGAACCACGGGACGGTGCCGGGGGGCGTCAAGAGACTCGACCTCAGAGCAGCCAAGGCGAACGCAACCAGCTGGATGGCCGCCGAGGCGGTGGTCGACATCGTGCTGGCTCACGCCGAGTGGTTGTACGCTCGACAGGCGACCGAGCTTATTCAGTTGGCGGACCTGATCGGGGCCCGGTGCTGGCTCGTATTCGACACCGTCACTCCCAATTGGGCCCTGCACCTGGCTCAGGAGTTCCGCAGTGCGTGGCTGCCGCCGAGCTGCTTGACGGAGACGCTCCCGCCAGAGCCGACTCCCTCGAGAGGCGCGGCGGCAGCGGATATTCCCTTCCCGGCAGTGCCTCAAGAGGCCGTCCCGACGTTCCTCGCCTCCGCTGAAAGAGCCATGGACGCGAATGACTTCGCGAGGGTCAAGGATGTGTTCCTGGCCGGATTCGACATCATGAGAGGCTTGTTGGCGGCCGGAGCGTCTCCGAGCGAGGAGCGGATCGCCAGGGCGCTGCACGCCGCGTCAGCCTCGTATCACGACGATGGCGCAGTCCTCGTGTTCCTTCGCGGCGCGGAGGCGGCGGCTCTCCGCTCCGGGTGGCTCTTGCGCTTCGATGTGCGTCGTCTGACGAACCGGGCCACCAACCCGACCGCGCTTGAATCCCTGACGGCCGATCAATGGGCTTCGGTGGCCGCCACCGAGCGCCCCCACAGAGCGGCCACGGCCGTGCTCGCTTGCGCGGGCATGTCGGTCGAGGCGGCGAGCGCCTGCACGGTGGATCAGGTTGCCCGCGATGGAGCGTGGGTTCGGAGGGAAGGCGAGGTCGTTCCCATCCCCGTGGCCGCTCGCAAGATCCTGGTGGCACAGCACCTGTACCGGCTCATGCTCTCGGATTCTCAGTCGACCGTCTTCCTGGTCGGCGCGACAGGCAGCATGATCGTACGCCCTAGAACCGTGGCCATCACCCTGGAGTCGGTCGGGAAGCACACGGGGATCGTGATCAGAGCCATGAGGTCGAGCTGGAAGGGCGGCGAGGCCGGTTGGCGACATCGTTGGGGATTGTCCATCGCGAAGCTGAGGGCCTTCGACCATGAGGACTAGGGGCGACCGAATCTTGGAGCGGCGCACGGAACTCGGCCTCTCAGCACGCACGCTTGCCGCGAGAGCAAAGATGACCTCAACTATCATCACCACCCTGGAGAATGGGCAACAGGCGCTCTACCTGACGCTGACCGAGATTGAGCGGCTCGCGGCGGAACTCGCAGTCGACATCAAGTGGATACTTGACCTTGAAGAGGAACCGAGTCTCGAGGCCCAGGAAGGCAAGAAGGCTTCCGATGACTCCATCTCGAAGTTGGGTGCACTGCTGGCCACAGCCGGTTCCAAGGTGCCGACGGCTGCCGCGCTTGAGCTCTTCTCGTGGACCGAAGCGGAACTGGAGGCCGCGCTGGCGCGCTTGGACATCCGTCTCCGGGCGTGTGGTCAGCGGCTGCGGTGGGATCACGAGGATGGAACCGTGGGCGTGGCATCTGATCCTGACGCTGGGCTTTCGAAGACCGAGGTGAAGGCGGTGGTCAGAGCGTCCGTGGCGCGCGTCCGTCTCGATCCGAATGGTGCGCGAATTCTCTACGCCGTGACCTCAAGGGAGGTGACCTACAAGGGCCTCGCGGCCGACAACAACATGCGGGTGCAGATGGGCAGGCTGATCCACGCTGGGATCTTGGAAGAGGTGGGCAAGGAGACGGAGCCCCTCCGTTTGACGCCCCAAGCCAGGCGCTCACTGGTGCTGGACGAGCGCCCGGATATCTGAGCCACGCCGCTCGGCGCCGCCGCGCCTCCCGCAGAACGCCCCGCCCACCGCCATGGTGGACGGGGCTTCGCAGGTCCCTCTGCGAGTTCAAGAGTGTCAGTAAGGCGTCACTTTACTGACAATTGCACGTCATCTTACTGACAGTTGGGCGTCACTTTACTGACAATTCGGCGTACCGCCGAAGGTGACAGTTTTATGTCACTTTCCATCACGAGCACCCCGAGGTGCTGCCGCAGTTCATGCACTTGTAGCAGGCCCCGTTGCGGACCATCAACGATCCGCAGTCGGAGCAGGAGGGAGCGTCCTCCTGGTTGCGGAAGGT
>JAKAPV010000297.1 GCA_021806845.1 Bacillota bacterium
TTCGCGGTGCGCCCGGCCGCCATCGGGCCGCCCGAGACGAAGATCGTCGGGATGTCGAGGCGCATCGTCGCCATCAGCATGCCGGGGGTGATCTTGTCGCAGTTCGGGATGCAGATCATGCCGTCGAACCAGTGCGCCATCACCATCGTCTCGACGGCGTCCGCGATGAGCTCCCGGCTCGGGAGCGAGTAGCGCATGCCGATGTGGCCCATGGCGATGCCGTCGTCCACCCCGATCGTGTTGAACTCGAAGGGGACGCCGCCCGCGGCCCGCACCGCCTCCTTGACGATGCGGCCGAACTCCTGCAGGTGGACGTGGCCCGGGACGATGTCGACGTACGAGTTCGCGATCGCGATGAAGGGCTTGCCGAAGTCGGCGGGCTTTACGCCCGCGGCGCGCAGGAGCGCCCGGTGCGGGGCGCGGTCCGCGCCCTGCTTGATCATGTCTGAGCGCATCCTCTAGCTCCTCTCGACTGCGGGCTGCGGCTTCTCGAGGATGACGTCGGCAAGGCTCGCGCCCGCCGGCACCATCGGGAAGACGTTCTCCTGCGGCTCGACGACCACGTCGAGGATGACGGGGCCGCGATGGGTGCGGCACTCGGCGAGCGCCGCACTGAGCTCGGCCGCGGTCTCGACGCGCAGGCCCTTCCAGCCGTAGGCCTGCGCGAGCAGCCGGTAGTCCGGCAGGTCGGTCATCGCGACGGCGCTGTAGCGCTCCTGGTGGAAGAGCTCCTGCCACTGGCGCACCATGCCGAGCTGGTGGTTGTTGATCACGACGACCCGCACCGGCAGGCCATAGTTCGTCGCGGTCGCCATCTCCTGGATGTTCATCTGGATGCTGCCGTCGCCGGAGATCAGCCAGACACTCGCCTGGGGCTGCGCCATCTGCGCCCCGAGCGCAGCCGGCAGGCCGAAGCCCATGGTGCCGAGGCCGCCCGAGGTGACGAGCTGGCGCGTGCGCCGGAAGGGGTAGAGGAGCGCCGTCCACATCTGGTGCTGGCCGACGTCGGTGACCACCACAGCGTCGCCGCCGGTCGCCTTGTAGACCTCCTGGATCACCGCCTGGGGCCGCAGCAGCCTTCCGTCCTCGCCGCCGAGGTCCATCGGCGTCAGGGCCGTCCAGCCCTGGTGCTCCTCCCAGGAGCGGATCTGCTCCCACCAGGCATGGCGCGCCGCATCGCCCGCCGTCCGCGGGATGCGCTGCACGGCCGCCTCGAACGCCGGGAGCGAGTAGCGCAGGTCCCCGAGCACCGGGTAGTCGACGCGGACGATCTTCTCGATCTCCGCCTCCTCGATCTCGAAGTGGACGATCTTCGCCCGCGGCGCGAAGTGTCGCGCGGAGCCGGTCACCCGGTCGTCGAAGCGCAGGCCGATGCCGATCACGAGGTCGGCGTGGGCCGTCGCGCGGTTCGCGGCGTAGGTACCGTGCATGCCGATAAGCCCGAGGTGGCGGGGATCGGTCCCGGCGACGGCGCCGAGGCCCATCAGCGTGCTCGCCGCCGGCACGTCGATCGCCTGCATGAGGCGCCGCAAGGACTCTTCGGTGCCCGAGTGGACCACGCCGCCCCCGACGATCAGGAGGGGGCGCTCCGCCTGTGCGATCGCCTGCGCGGCCGCCTCGACCTGCGCGGGGTCCGCGTGCGCCCGGAACCGGTAGCCGCGCCGCCCAGGCGGGGCGGTCGGGTGCGCGACCGCCTCGCGCTGCAGGGCGACGTTCTTCGGAATGTCGATCAGCACGGGTCCCGGCCGACCGGTGCGCGCGATGTGGAACGCCTCGTGGACGATCCGCGGGATGTCCCGCGCGTCCTCCACGAGGTAGCTGTGCTTCGTGATCGCCCGGGTGACGCCGAGCGTGTCGACCTCCTGGAAGGCGTCCGTGCCGATCAGGGACCGCGCGACCTGTCCCGTGATCGCCACCATCGGGATCGAGTCCATGAGTGCGGTGGCAAGGCCCGTGACGAGGTTCGTCGCGCCGGGGCCCGACGTCGCGAGGCACACCCCGACCTTCCCGGAGACCCGGGCGAAGCCGTCCGCGGCGTGCACCGCGCCCTGCTCGTGACGGACGAGGACGTGGCGGATCTCAGAGTCGTAGAGCGCGTCGTAGATCGGCAGCACCGCACCGCCCGGATAACCGAAGATCACCTCGACGCCTTCCTCCTGCAGGCACTGCAGGAGGATGTGCGCACCGCTCTCCGCCATGGTCGTCCGCCTCCCTTGCCTAGAAATAGGTCGCGTTCAGCGCCTGCCGCGAGTGGAGGTCCTGCGCGAGCGCGTCCGCGACCCGCTCGCCCATCTCGCGCGTGCCGATCACCTGCTCGCCCTGGCGCTTCTCCGCGATGTCCCGCGTGCGCAGGCCCTGGCGCAGCACTTCCTTGACGGCCCCCTCGATCGCCCGCGCCAGGAGCGGCAGGTCGAGGCTGTGCTCCGCGAGCATCGCGAGGGAGAGGATCGCGCCCAGGGGGTTCGCCACGTCCTTGCCGGCGATGTCCGGCGCCGAGCCGTGGACCGGCTCGTAGAGCCCGGGGCCCTCGTCTCCGAGGCTTGCGGACGCCATCACGCCGAGGCTGCCGACGACGCCGCCCAGCTCGTCGCTGAGGATGTCGCCGAACATGTTCTCCGTGAGGACGACATCGAACATCTGCGGCCTAAGGACCAGCAGCATGGCCATGGAGTCGACGAGCTGGTGCTCGACGCTGACGTCGGGGTACTCCTTCGCGACATCCTCCACCACCTCGCGCCAGAGGCGCGAGGTCTCGAGCACGTTGCGCTTGTCGACGGACGTCAACCTGCCCTGGCGCCGGCGCGCGGAGCGGAAGGCGACATGCGCGACGCGGCGGATCTCGCCCTCCGCGTAGGCCATCGTGTCGACGGCCCGGCGGTCTGGGCGCTCGCCGCTGCGCGCGCGCGGCTCGCCGAAGTAGACGCCGCCCGTCAGCTCGCGCACGAGCAGCACATCGAGGCCCTGCACGTGTCCCGGCCTCAGCGGGGAGCGGCCCTCGAGCCCCGGCAGGAGCGCCGCGGGCCGCAGGTTCGCGTAGACGGAGAGCGCCCGGCGCAGGCTGACGAGGCCCGCCTCCGGCCGCTCGTGCGGCGCGAGGCGGTCCCACTGCGGCCCGCCGACCGCGCCGAGCAGCACCGCCTTCGCCGCCTGGGCGGCAAAGAGCGTCTCGTCGGGCAGGGGCTTGCCCGCCGCTTCGATGGCCGCGCCCCCGATCGGCCTAGCCTCCCAGGAGAGTTCGATCCCCTCGCGGCGCAGGTAGTCTCGCGCCGTGCACAGCACCGTCTCCGCGGCCTTGATCACCTCCGGTCCGATGCCGTCCCCCGGCAGGAGAACGAGCTGGTGGGTCTCGCCCTCGCTCACGACGCCGCACCCCCCTCTTGCAGTTCC
>JAKAPV010000039.1 GCA_021806845.1 Bacillota bacterium
GCACGATCTGGTCCGGGTAGGTCACCCAGTAGGGCGCCGGCACGACCACCTCGTCACCGGGGTTCAGGAGCACCTGGAACACCTGGTACAGCGCCTGCTTGGCCCCGGCCGTCACGACGACGCCCTCTGCCGGGTACTGCGCCCCCTGCTCGCGCAGGAAGCGGCCGGCGATGGCCGCGCGCAGTTCCGGAATACCGGCGACGGGCGTGTACTTCGTCTTTCCCGCCTGCAGGGCGGCGATCGCCGCATCCTTCACCGCCTGGGGCGTGTCGAAGTCCGGCTCGCCGACGCCGAAGGAGATGACCGAGCGCCCGGTGCGGGCCATCTCCTTCGCCTTTGCGTCCAGAGCCATCGTGGGCGAAGGTCTGAGGAGGGAAGTGCGGTCAGCGAGTCGCATGCGCGAAACCCCTTTCCTTGAGCCAGTTGCGCAACCGAAATTCGGAAACCTTTCCCGCCTGGACCTCCACACCCTCGATCTCCACCACCGGGACGCGCATCGCCAGCGGGTCCTGGCTGTCCACCTGGGCGAGCCGAACGTCCATCGGCACGTCTCGCGCAATGCGCGAAAGCGCAGCCTTCGCCTGTTCGCACAGGCTGCAGTCCTGCTTCGTATGCAGCACCGCCGTCAGCCGATGCTCTGCCTGCTCGTGCAGCCCCTCTCCCCCTTCCCGCAACCTGCGCGCCACGACGCCGCCGACCCTGCCGGACTCCTTCGCGCTGAGGCCTCCCCAACCGTCTGAAACCAACTTATCCCAAAGGCCGAGTTCGCGTACCACCTGCTCCTTCAGAAGACGCATGCGTCGCGCCGCGTCTGTCTCCTGCTTCGCCTCGCGGGCCCGCCCTCCCTGCGTTCCAGCCACTCCCCAACCTCCCTCAGCCAGTTTCTCCAAGAGTGCGGGGACAGGTGACAGCAAGCGGGCAGACTTCGCAGCGCGGCACCTTGCGACAGATGCTGCGCGCGTGCTCGACGACGACCGCGTGCAGCACCCGCGCACGCTCTGGAACGCCGCCGATGGCAGCGCGCATGGCGTCTGCGATCTCGCTGTCATGCGCGCGCGCGACGGCGCCGACCCGGGGCAGGAGGCGCCGGGCGTAGGCGTCCACGACGGGCTCCGCGCCGCCGAGCGCGTAGACCATGATCGCCGCGGCCGTCTCCGCACCGATCCCTGGCACGCCAAGGAGCGCCTGCCGCTGCTGCGAACGCGGCAGCGCCGCGAGCGCCGGCAGGCCCCCCGCTGCGCGCAAGAACGCCGCGAACGCTTTGAGATAGCGTGCCTTCTGGCTGTGGTAGAGGGCGGGCCGCACCGCGGCGGCGATCTCGCCGAGGTCCGCCGCATCGAGCGCAGGGGCCGTCAGCAGGCGGGCCGCACGCAGCCCCTCGACGGCCCGCGCCGCGTTTCTCCAGGCGACGCCCTGGACGAGGATCGCGCCGACGGCAGTCTCAAGCGCGGAAGCAGACGACCACCAGTCGGCCGCCGGGTAGATCGGCGCCAGCTGCTCGAGCAGGGATGCCGCGGTCATGCGCGGGCCATGCCGCGCAGGGAGAGGAGCGTCCAGACGCCGGCCACCCCGGCGAGGCCGAACGCCGCCAGCGGGCCGAACGCTCCTGCCGCGGCGCCGGCGACGACCGGCCCCAGTGCGGCGGCAAGACCCGAGACGGTCCCGATGACGCCGAGCGCGGCCCCCGCCTTCTCCGGGGAGACCATCTCGATGCGCAGTGTGCCGAACGAGATGAGGGCCATCTGGGAGAAGAGGAACGACGCCATCAGCACCAGCACCATCGGCAGGAATCCGCGCAAGAGGAGCCAGAGGCCGAGCAGCCCCAGATGGCCAGCGACGCCGATCGCCAGTGCGCGCGAGGATCCGAGCGCGCTGATGCGCCGGCCAAGGCGGAAGGAGAGCAGAACGGCCGGGATCCAGCCGAGCGAGTAGAGGAGATTGACCTGGCTCGCGGCCAGGTGTCCGTCGTTGTGGGCGTAGAGCGCGATGAAGGGCCCGTTGACCGTCAGCGAAGCCACGAGCAGGAAGGCGGTCGAGGCGATGGTGACGCCGCGCAGGCGGCCCGAGAACGCCTCCTTGATCCGCAGCGGAGCGCGCGCGACGGTGGCCGTGTGCACCTCCTGCAAGAACTTCTGGCGCATCGCTGCGGCGCTCAGCGTGGCGAGCGCCGTGGCGCCGATCAGCCAGCGGACGTCGACGCTCGGAAGCAGCGCGGCGCCCAAGGCCGGTCCGACCAGGGTAGCGAGGCTGACCGCGAACTGAAAGGTGGAGAACGCCTGCGCGCGCCGGTGCGGGCGCACGGACTCGGCGGTGATGGCGACGAAGGACGGGCTTTGGATCGCGCCGGTGAGGTTCAACAGCACGAGCGCCCCGGCGAGCAGCTGCCAGGACGAACTGAGAAACGCGACAACGTAAAGGATGCCCGCGGCGAACGTCGGCAGGGCCAGCACCGGCTTGCGCCCGAAGCGGTCGGCCAGGTGCCCGCCGTAGATCTGCAGCGCCGATCCGGCGATGCCGATCAGCGTGTAGACGGCGCTGACCTCCAGGCGGTCCGCACCCCTGCGCTGCAGCACGACCGGCAGGACCGGATACCAGGTGTAGAGCGCGATCACGATCAGAGCCGTCGTCGTGGAGAGGACACCGACGTTGCCGGGTGCCGGGTCCGGATCTCCCTCCGCGGGCACCGGCTGGGAGAAGCGCCGGATGAAATCATTGGGGCGCAATGCGCATGCTCCTATCGCAATGAAAAGACGGGGCGGGGAGAAAGTCCTCCCCGCCCCATCGTACCATGCGCCGGCATGCCGGCCGCAATTTCAGGTCAATTCCGAACGATGTCTCATCCATTCCGCCGCATATGACCCTTGCGCCGCAGCGCGATGCCGCGTTGCGTGCTAGGCCTGCGTCCCGGAGATGGCTCGGCGGCGATCCTCCGAAGTGCGCTCCCACACGTCGCGGCCGCGCTCCTCGAGGAGCTTTGCGACGGCGGCGCGGTCTTCGGCCGGTAACAGGTCGAGGCGGACCTCGCCGCCAACCGCTTCCGACATCCGGTTCACGGACTGGGCGATATCTCGGAGGCCGCGCCGCCCCGGCCGGTCGATCAGGAGCAGCGTCGCGGTGACTCCCTGGTAGTAGAGTCCCGAGGGCCCGTTCTTCATCGCGACGAAAACGACGCCCCAGCGCTCCGTCGGTTCGATGTCGCCGGGCTGCTGGGCGTTGAAGCGGATCCCCCGCTCGATATCGCTGCGCCCGTGCAGGATGGCGTCGTCCAGCTTGGCTTCGCCGTCCCGCACGATGATGCCGAGCAGGGTCGCCCCGAGCAGCGGGTCCTCGGGACGCGCGAACGCGAGCGGCAGCGTGCTCTTGAGTTCGGCCTTGAGCTCTCGATTCAACCTAGGCAACTCTGGACCCCCTTCGCGCCTGCTCGAGCCGATTCTATCACACTGCCGGCCGCGGGCCCGTCCGCTTTCCCGAAACCTTCCGCTCAACTATATTGGAGGGAGATGAATCTGAAGGAGCGATCGACGTTGCCCATCCGCCTCTCCGACCTCTCGCTGCCCGCCGGCAAGAAGGCGCGCCTGCACCGGCTGCTCTACCAGAACGGCCCGGCCAACGGCACGCTGCTCCTCTTGCCGATCGACCAGGGCCTCGAGCACGGCCCGCGGGACTTCTTCCCCAACCCGCCGTCCGCGGACGCGGAGTTCCAGTTGCGCATCGCCGAGGCCGGCGGATATTCCGGCATCGCCATGCAGATCGGGCTCGCCGAGAAGTACTTTGCGGATTACGCGGGGCGCGTGCCCCTCGTGCTGAAGCTGAACGGCAAGACGGAGATCCCCAGCGACGAAGCGCCGATCTCGCCGCTCAACGCCGGCGTCGATGACGCCGTGCGCCTCGGCGCCGACGCGGTCGGCTACACGCTCTACGTCGGATCCGAGCGGCAGGACGAGGACTTCCTGCAGTTCTCCGAGGTGCGCCGCGAGGCGGAGCGCTATGGCATGCCGGTCATCGTCTGGTCCTACCCGCGCGGCAAGGCGGTCGAGGCGAAGGGCGGCAAGGACGGCTTCTACGCGATCGACTACGCGTCGCGCGTCGCGCAGGAACTCGGCGCGGACGTGGTCAAGCTCAACGTCCCGAAGCTCGACGCGGAGAAGGCGAAGCTCGCACCAAAGCCCTACTCCGGGCTTACGGTCGACCAGGGAGAGGCGCTGCGCCAGATCGTGCAGTCCGCCGGGCGGACGCTGGTGATCTTCGCGGGCGGCGAAAAGGGCACGGCCGACGAGGTCGTCGAGAAGGCCGGCGCCGTCATGGAGGCCGGCGCGACGGGGCTCATCTTCGGCCGCAACATCTGGCAGCGCCCCTACGACGAGGCGGTCGCCGTCTCCCAGCGCATCCGCGAACTACTGCTGCGGCACCCGCGGTAAGCATCGCTTGACGCCCCGCTCCTGTTGATATAGGTTATCATCAGTGATAATCATTATCATTAGGAGGCGGGGCAATGCTTTCCTTGCTGCATTCCGGGGCGGCACTGCCGATCGGCCTCAACCTGGCCTTTGCCTTGCTCCTTGGGGTCGTGCACGGCATCACCCCTGATGAACACACTTGGCCCATCACCTTCAGCTATGCGGTCGGCACCTACTCCGCGCGCGGCGGACTGCTCGTCGGCGCCGTCTTTGCCCTCGCCTTCACCGTGCAGCGCGCGATCCTCTCGGAACTCGCCTACCTGGGGCTGAGCCGGGTGCTCGCGTCGCCAGCCATCAACAACCCCGTGTATGTCGCGGTCGGCGCCGCGATGTCGATCGCGGGGTATGTGGCGCTGCGGCGCTCCCGCGAGCACGACGAAGGCGGCGCGCCGCGCCCGTTCGTCACTCCCGCCATGGCGGCCGTACACGGCGTCGTGGCGGGCTTCGGGGTCGGCGCCTACGCGCTCGTGCTCTACACGGTCCTCGCGCCCCGCATGCCCGGTCCGGCATTCGGCTTCCTGCCGGGCCTCCTGTTCGGCCTCGGCACGCTGATCATCCAAGCGCCAGCAGGCGCGCTCTTCGGGTATTACATGCGCCGCCTGCGCCTGCCCGACCGCTCCATCCAGGCCATTGCGGCGCGGGCCGCCGGCGATACACTCTACTACGGGGGATTCGCCTTCGCCGCCGCGGGGCTCGCGGGCATCCTCTGGCCCAGTGCCGTGACCTGGTCGCTGCCGACGCACATCGCCATCCCGAATCTCGACAGCATCAACATCGGCCTCTTGCTCGTGGTGGTCGTCGTCCTTGGCATCGGCGGCAGTTCCGTGTTCCTGGGGATCCGGCGCGAACGCGCACTTCTTTCGCGGAGTTGATCGCATGACGCAGCTCAGCCGGCGCGAACAGGAACTGCTAGACCGCACGCTCGAGCAGATGGTCCGCCGCGGCCACGCTGCCACGCCGCAGCGGCGGCTCGTGACGCGGACGCTGCTCACGTCGCCGCGCGCCCTCACCGCGCGCCAGCTGGCCGACGCCCTCGCCGCGCAGGGATCGCCCGTGGGCGTGATGACCGTCTACCGCACGCTTGGGCTGCTCGCGGAGATCGGCGCGGCCTACGCCCTGCACGACCACCTCTCGGAGGGCGGCGAGGCGCACTACGCCTTCTGTTCGGAGCGCCACCACCACCATTTGATCTGCTCTAGGTGCTGGGGCGTCTGGGAAGTCGAAGGCTGCGGCCTCTCGGAAGCCCAGGCGCACGTCGGAGACGCGCTCGGGTTTCGCGTGCAAAGCCACAGCCTCGACTATTTCGGCCTCTGCGCCCACTGCGCGCAAGCCGCAGCGGGAGGCGTCTAGTCCTCCAGCTGTCCCGCCGCCCAGCGCTGCGCGTCCCTGAGGTACCACGCGGCGGCGCGCAGGACGTTCGCCCGGTCGGTCTCCCCCGCGGCCGCGGCCCGATCGGCGAGTTCGTAGAGCGCCCGCGCACGCTCCGCGCCACCCTCCACCAGCTTGGCCAGCTGTGCCGTCGCCGCCTCGTCCCACGGCGCGGCGCTTTCGTTCTTGCTGCGCGCCCCGTAGCGCTCGTCAAGGAACGCGAGGATGTCGTTCTCGTCGGAAAGGACCGTCTGTGTGCCGCTTTCCCGGATCACCAGCACCGGTACGGTCTCCTGTCCGGACACCTCGCGAACCTGGTGGCGCTCCGCGCGGCGCGGCGGCACTTCAATGCAGTGGTACTCCAGTCCCAGCTCCCCGAGCCGGTCGCGCACGACGGCGCAGTACGGTCAGCCGTGCAGCGTGTAGAGCGTCAGATCAGCCATGGATTCATCCCCTATCCGCGTTTGATGCCTTTGGCGACCTCGAGATCCAGCACGTCCCGCGGCGAGCGCAGGATGACATCCGCGAACGGCACGTCCGCGGCCTGCCAGGCGGCGCCCGCCGCGAGCACGCCCGCAGCCCGGCCGGCGCGCATGTCGCTCCCCGAATCGCCCACGTAGGCTGCGTCGGCAGGCGCGACGCCGAGTTCGCCCAGCACTCGCAGGATGCCCGTCGGATCCGGCTTGGGCCTCTCGAGATCGTCTCCGGTGACGATGGAGCCGAAATACGGGCGAATGCCGAACGCCTCGACGGTCATCACCGAGGAGCGCCGGCCTTTGTTCGTCACGAGTCCGAGCGCCACTCCCCGGCCGGAAAGTTCCCGCAGCATCTCGGGCACGCCGGGGAACGGGTGCGCCAAGCGTTCATGCTCGCGGCGGTATTCCGCGTAGAAGCGGTCGATGGCGTGGGGGTCGCCGGGCGCCTCTTGCGCGATCAGCCGCTCCTCGCTGGGGCCGAAGATGCTGCGCAGGGCGGCGAGGTCCCTGGGAGCTCCCCAGACCGGCGCGAGGGCCGCGTTCAGCGCCACGACGACGAGCGGCAGGGTATCCGTCAGCGTGCCGTCCAGATCGAACAGCACAGCGGTCACGTGCGGTTGCGGCCCAGCCGCTCCACCTCCTCCCGGAACTTCTCCACGTCCGCGAACGCCCTGTAAACGGAGGCGAAGCGAACGTACGCCACTTCGTCGACCTCCTTGAGGCCGTCCATGACGCGCTCGCCGAGCCAGCGGCTCGCCACCTCGCCGTCCGACTCGTCGTGCGCCCTGCGCGCCACCTCGTCCACGAGCTCGTTCAGGCGGGCCATGGATACGGGACGCTTCTCGCAGGCCGTCATCAGGCCGCGCAGGATCTTCTGCCGGTCAAAGACCTCGCGGCTGCCGTCCTGCTTCACGACGAGCAGCGGCACCTCCTCGAGGCGCTCATAGGTCGTGAAGCGCCGCTGGCAGCGGGGACATTCCCGCCTACGCCGGATGGCAGCTCCTTCCTGGGCCGGGCGCGAGTCGAGCACGCGGCTGTCCGCGTAGCCGCAAGCGGGGCAGCGCACGCTTTCTCCCTCCTGGTCATGCAGGTGTCTTCGCGGGCGGCGCCAAACTGCAGGGAAGAGGTCGGTCAAAGGAGAGACGCAGGCACTTGCGCCTATATTACGACAATTCCTACCTCTACGCCTTCCGGAGCCGCGTCGTGGAAAGCCGCGACGATGCGCAGGGGCACTGGGTTCGCCTCGAGGACAGCGCCTTCTATCCCGAGGTCGGCGGCCAGCCCGCTGACGCCGGAACGATCGGCGGTGTGCAGGTGCTCGACGTGCAGGAAGACCCGCAGGGCGACGTCTGGCACCTCGTCGCGTCGCCCGTCGCGGGCGCGGTCGAGGGCATCGTCGACGCCGTGCGCCGGCTGGACCACATGCAGCAGCACTGCGCGCAGCACATCGCGTCGGAGGCCGTGCGCAGGGTGATCGGGCGCGAGACGGTCTCCTTCCACACCGGCAGGGAGGTCTCCACCTTCGACATCGCCGGCCGCGCGGCGCCGGACCAAAGTCAGCTCGCCGCGGCAGAGGCGCTCGCGAACCAGGTCGTCATGGAGGACCGCCCGATCACTGTCCGCTGGGTCGATGCGCAGGAACTCGACCGGCTGGGGGTGCGGGCGGCGGACAAGGTCCGCCCGCCCTACCGCATCGTCGAGGTGCAGGACTTCGACCGCAATGCCTGCGGAGGCACGCATCCCGCGCGCACGGGCGAGGTCGGGCCGATCAAGCTCTATGCCGGCGAGCCGGAGCACGACGGCTTTCGCATCCGCTTCTACGCCGGGAGCCGCGCGGTGCGCGACTACGCCCGCAGGACGGACGAGCTGCGCCGCGCCGCGGCGGCGCTCGGCGTGCCGCCGGAGGATGTGTCCGGGGTGGTCGAGGCGCGCCTTTTGGAGCTCGCCGCCTTGCGCCGCAGCGCGGAGCGCTACCGCAAGGCCCTGCTCGACCGCGAGGCGGAGGACCTCGCCCTGGCCGCGCACGGCGCTCCCGTGATGCAGGCAGATCCCGCCCGGCCCGTCCAGGAGCTGCGCGAGCTCGCGGCGCGCCTTTGCGCGCGCGGCGTGCCGCTCGTCGTCCTCACCGGGACGACCGATGCGGGTGGAGCTCTCGTGCTCGGACGGCCAGCGGGCGCGGGTCCCCACCTCGGCCAGTTCGTCCAGGCGCTCTGCGCCGCGCTCGGAGGCAAGGGCGGCGGCGGTGAGACGCAGGCCCAGGCGCTGCTGCCGCTGCCGGCGGAAGAACTCCTGCGGGTCGTCCACATGCGTCTCGCGCAAGACGCGCAGAGCTAGCTGTCTTCCGACAGAAACTCGCAGTCCGCCTCCCCGCCGCGCACATGCAGCCAGGCCGCCGACGCGCCGCCGCCGCGCGGCTTCGTCGGAGAGCCCGGATTGAGCAGGAGCACCCCGCCCGCATGCTCGCACAGGCGCTCGTGCGAGTGGCCGAAGACGACGACCTCGGGCGGGTCCGGGAACGCCCGCAGCGCCCGCTCCGGCGTGGACCTGCCCGGGCCCTCGTCGCCGTGGACGACGCCGATCCGCACGCCCTCCACCGTCAGCAGCACGCGCTCTGGCAGAGTGATGTCGATATCGTTGTTGCCGCGCACGGCGTAGACGGGCGCCAGCGCGGCCAGGGTCTGCAGCGTCGCGGCGTCGCAGACGTCGCCCGCATGCAGGATGAGATCGGCGCGGGCGGCGCACCGCACCACCCAGTCCGGCAGGCGCCGGCGCGGGGCGTGCGTGTCGGCCGTCACCAGAATCCGCGTCATCGGCCGTCGCGCCAAAGTCCAGGGTAGCCGTGCTGGCGCAGGGCCTCGTAGGCGACGATCGATGCCGCGTTGCCGAGGTTCAGCGAGCGCACGCCGGGCCGCATCGGGATCCTGAGGCCGCGATCCGGATATGCGGCCAGGATCTCCGGCTCGAGGCCGGTGCTCTCGCGGCCGAAGAAGAGCCAGGGATCGGGGCCGAAGGCCACGTCGCCATAGAAGCGGCCATGCGAGGAGAAGAGCCAGAATTCCTCTTGCGTCGGCAGGAGCTCCTCGATGCTCTCGTGGATGTGGAGGCGGACCATCGGCCAGTAGTCGAGGCCGGCCCGCCTGAGGTACCTGTCTTCCAGGGAGAAGCCAAGCGGCTTCACGAGATGCAGGTCCGCCCCGATCGCGACGGACGTGCGCGCGATGTTGCCGGTGTTCGAATGGATCTCCGGGTGGACGAGAACGAGATGCAAACCGGTGCACCCCCGCAGGTTTCGTTCACGAGCCGAATTCGCAAGAGAGGGGCCCGCTCCCTGCTATGGTTGACGCGCGTCACTTGGCCGTTAGAATCAAGGCGACACAGCGCCGCTAAAGGAGGCGTGAGGCCTGGACCTCACCGATCTGCGCATCTTCCGGGAAGTGGCCGAGACCGGCAGCTTCAGCCGCGCGGCAGAGCGGCTCTTCCTCGCCCAGCCGACCATCAGCCACCGCATGGCTGCCCTCGAGCAGTCGACGGGCGCACAACTCTTCATCCGCTCGGGCCGCGGCGTCCAGCTGACGCCGGCGGGAGCGCTCTTCCTGCAGTACGCGCGCGCCGGGCTCGACAGCCTGGACCAGGGCAGCCGGGCGATCTCCCAGTACCTCCTGGGCCGCACCGGCCACCTCTCGCTGGGCTGCGCTACCTCGACCGCCACCTACATCCTGCCGCAGATCCTGCGGCGCTATGTCCAGGCGCGACCCGAGGTCGACGTCACGGTGCGGACCGGCCTCTCGCGCTCCATGCTCGACCTCCTACGCCGCCAGCAGGTGGACCTCGCGCTCGTGCGCCTGGAGGTGCACCAGCCGGATATCGTGTCGCAGGTCGTGCTGCGCGAACCCGTGCTGCTGGTCGCGCCGGAAGGCCACCCTTTGGCCCGCCTCGCAGCGCCCCTGCCTGCGGAAGCGCTGCGAGGTGCACCGTTCCTCCTCTACCACCGCCAGACGGACTACTGGGCGCAGATCTACGGAGCCGTGCAGCAGACCGGCGCCGCCTTCCATCCCGCCATGGAGCTGGATGCACTCGAAGCGGTGCGCGCCATGGCGCTCGCCGGACTGGGCCTCGCCGTCCTGCCGGCTTCGAGCGTCCAAGAAGACCTCCAGCAGGGCCGGCTGCGAAGGCTCGACGTGCAGAACCTTCTCTTGCCGGATCGGGTCACTTCCGTGCTGAGACTAGTGGACACACCGTTCATCGGTCCCGTGCAGGAGGTCTGGGAGCACCTCTGCGCAGGCTTCGCCGCCGCGGCGCCGCAGTGATGTCGAACGGAGGCCCGAAGGTACTGCCGAGGCTTCTTGCCTGTAGACCCCAGCCGCGCTCGAAGGCAAGCAAACCATTTCGGGTGGCGTCCTCCTTTCTGCGCTCGAAATCATTCCGATGCTTGGTCTTTCCTCGCCAAAGCTCCAATCAGGCTGGGCAGTTCGCTGAGAGAGCGAATGCGTCCCGCGTCAACCTCGGGATAGACATCCCATCGATCGTAGAGCAGCGCCTGGAGGCCTGCTCCCTGCGCACCGACCACACAACGTCCAATAGGTCCCCCACATAGATGGTGCTCTCGGGCGGCACGCCCAATCGCTCCAGCGCTATCTTGAAAATCCGCGCGTCGGGCTGCTGTATGCCCACCCTGGACGAGTCAATCACGGCGTCAAACCAAACATGAAGGCCGGCGAGCATTAAATGCTGTTCGACGGAACCATCCGCATTGGACACGACGCCCAGCCTCAGCCCCGCATCTCGAAGGCATGCGAGTGTCGATGCCGCACCGGGCGACGGGCATCGCCACAGTCCGCGCGGATCGCTATGGTCTTCCGCATGGGCCGCGCGCGAAGTCCGTCGCCGCATCGGAAAACGCCCCGATGACCTCACCGACGGCCGGAACGAGCCGAGAAAGACCCTTCCTGCCTCCGCAGCCGCGGGCACCCTCCCGTATCGCAAGCTGTTCTGGCGCAGGATGTGTGCAGCCGCAACCCCGATATCCTCAGGCGTCGCGATGAGCCAAGACGAAATCCTCATGCACTTAAGGGTCACCAAGCGCCGCCGCAGCGAGGCAGACAGGCAGGACCGTGCGGACGGCGTCCAGTGACCGTGGGCGCATGGTATCATGGCCCAGCCAAAGGAGGAATAAAATGCTCACTCTCGACTTGCAGTTTGTTGAGGCGCTTTGGCCGCTCGTAACTCGGATGGCCCGAGCTGAGCCATGCCCAGGCGAACTGTGGTCGGCGCTGGAGGATCAGATATCGCTCGGCCCTGTCCTCCAAAATGTGCATGTGGACGAGGAACAGGGCCGGGCTCTTCACCTGAAGGAATGGCGAAGTGTCTGGGAGACAGCCGCTGGCATTCGTCGCACTCCTCTCATCGGAGGCAGGCGCCAGGAGTATGCCTTGACCAACGCCCGTTTTTCGTTACAGAACGCGGAAGCGCTTGATGTTTTGATCCGACATCTCACCACAAGGCTAGCTGATATCACGCAGCGTATCGTTACCATTGCAGTTGAAAACTTGCCTAGCGGAGCCCACTGCGCGACTGAGATCCACCTGGTTGCAGGTACTGCAAGTGGTGGTTTCACGGACGAAACAGGCGTGTACGTCGATATGGCCGTACTCGGCGCTCTTGGCGCGAATCCGAAGTTGACCGAACAGTTTTTAGCGCACGAACTGTGGCACTCTGGCCACTGGTCGCTCATCGAACGGCACCCTCGTGTCGACGAACCTTGGTTCATGCCCTTTGCACAGTTGCAGTCTGAGGGCGTTGTGAACTTTCTCATCGGAGGCACGTACGAACTCTACGCGCATAAGGCTCTAGAAGGGCAGGAAGACGAAAAGCAGCGCGCGCGCCGGTTTCTTACGTATGCAGACAGCATGGATGCAGAGGCTTTCATGCGCATCGACCAACTCTATTCGGTGATCGGCAGTTTGCTGGAAGGCAACGAAATGGCCTTCCAGAATTTCAGCAATTCCCTGCCCGACGCACCAGGGTACCTTCACGGAAAATATATGGCCCAGATCATCAACAGTACCTTGGGTAGGGACGCGCTGCTTGCAACTTGCTCAGACCCTGTCACGTTCCTGCTTGAGTATGCCCGCGCCTGCGAGCATCTTGGTAAAAAGTCACCGTCGGAAACGGTCTGCGATATGCTCAGGAACATCTCTTAGTCAGAGCGGTCTACGGGCCGAAATGAGAACATCCTTCGCCCCCTACAAGTACTCATGGCCGACGACCGCATGATGGTCTATATGGTATCCTGTCCCAGATCGCACGCTTCACTTGCCGCGGGTGGGCGCCAGCACCATTCCCTGAAGGCGCTCGCGTGGCGGAGGGATGACTTTGCGTACTGTAATTGCCGCAGTGTTCACCGTGCTCATGGCAGCCCTAGTAGCACTTCACCCCATTCAGGACCGGTTGACGCGCCAGCCCGACCTACGCCAGATCGCACGCGTGATTGAACAGAAGGAATGGGGTCTTCGCGAGAACCCACAGCGCTTAGCCTCCTTTACGCGCCTCGCCGCCAAGGACATCAGGACCGCAGCAGAACCAATGCCGTACTGGCGCTACTTCGGTATCGCAGCGAGCCTGATCGCGTCGGTCCACAACCCCCATACCGTGATTTGGCCGGACATGCAGGAGCGCGACTACCTTCCGGTTGCGTTCTACTGGGCGAGCGATGGCCTCGTGACGGTGCCGATGGCGGGATCCCCAAAGGGCGTGGAACTCGGTGACAAGGTTCTAGCCATCGGCGGAAAGACGCCGGCCGCACTGGCAAGGGGCTTGGGACGGTACGTCCCTGGTAGCGGCTACAATGTGCGCTTCGCTACGTGCCGCTTCCTGCTACTTAGTGCGCGATACTCCTTAGAGTGGCTCGGCGTGGTCAATCGTAACGGACGAGTGCCGATCACCCTGCAGGACGCGCAAGGTCATGTTGAGCATCTGAGCCTTCCCTTTGTGGACTGGTCAAATTACGGTGTACGTGAGCAGCATGCGTCAGTGGAGTTTGTCAACCGGTTCATTGCACCACCCGGGGTTCCGATAACTAATACGCCCTTCGGATGGAAGGTGGTAAGCGGGCGCTACGGCGTCTTCTGGCTACGCGACTTCAACAAGATCGCCGCAGTGGACAATGGCATCGCCCGCTTCCTCAACGCGGTTGCCCGCAGGCATATTCCGAATATTGTCATCGACGTCCAGCAGGATCCTGGCGGGTACAGTAGCATCAGTGAGGCGTTTATCCAGCCACTGCAAGAGCCTCAATACAGATCCTGCCACGTCTACGTTCTTACTGATTGGGGCAGCTTCAGCGCTTCGGTTATATTGGCCGAGAACTTGGTCTTATTTGATAACGCCACGGTGGTGGGACAGCCGACAGGTGAAGACCTGGAGGTGAATGGAGAGGAGAACTTTCACACGCCGGATGGGACAATTTTTTACCAGGTAGCGGTAGACCCACCGACGGATGCGATGGGCTATGAGGCCAAAGCTTTGCGCCCGAGTATACCCGTACCGCTTACCGTAGAGGACATTCAGCACGGCGTGAACGCGATCAGTGATTGGCTGCCGACCCTCAGGCCCAAAACATGGTAGATCCTGTGGTTTTCTACTTCGACGTGTTTCCAGTCCGTCGGGTGAGAAGCCTGAGGTCATGAAGAATGCACTGACCTCGCTGCTGCTCGCCCTGCTCATCGCAGGGCCCGCTGCGGCCGCGCCGCCGCAAAGGGCGGTCGTACTGGTCTACCACGGCATCGGACCCGAAAAGCCATACTGGGTGACGCCCGAGCGGCTGGAGGCGGACATCCTCTATCTCTTGCGCGCGGGATATCACCCCGTGAGCCTGCCGGAGATCGAGCGCTTTGCCCTGCGCGGCGGCAATCTGCCCCCGCGCGCCGTACTCCTGACCTTCGACGACGGCGTGCAGTCCGTCTACCGCTACGCCTTTCCACTGACCGAGCGCTACCGCGTCCCCGCCGCCGCCTTCATCGTCGGCAGCCGGATCGGCAAGCCAGGGCACCTCAGCGCGGCCGAGCTCCGGGAGATGCAGGCGAGCGGCCTCTGGAGCATCGGAGCCCACACCTACGCCATGCACCGCTACGTCGAGGGCTTGCGCGGCTACCGTGCGCAGCTTTCGAACCCGCCGCGGGGCTCTACGGCAGAGAAGCGCGCGAAGGCCATCCGCGCCGACATCGCACGGGAGGCGGCCGCCTTTTCCGGCGCCGGCCTGCCGGCGCCGGAGGCCTTCGCGTTCCCGTTCGGACAGCATGATGCGGCAAGCGTCGCGCTGCTGCACGACGCCTACCCCTTGCTCTTCGATTCGCGGCCGGCGCTCGCACGGCCCGGCAGCTACCTCCTACCGCGCGTCGACGCGACGGCAGCGCCCCTGCCACGCATTCTCGAGGCCTACGTGTCGCCCGTTACCAGGGCAGCCGGACGGTTTGCAGGATCTCCCGCGCCAAAGCGGCCTGCGCCTTCGGTACGGTGACGGACGCCTCGATGTCCCCGCCGTCCAGGTAGTCCGCGACCAGCATGTAGGTCTCAAGGCCCTTCTTCGGCCGGAACTCGGTGATGAACCCATGGTCGCCGAGCGGACTCACGCCCGGCTGCCTGCCGACGTAGATCGGCGTCGACAGGGTGTTCGTGCCCTGTGCCATGAAGCCCGGGTTGTAGCAGCCCGCGCACGCGTTCTCGTAGATCGTCACCTGCACGGAGGGGTTCTTCGGATCGGTGGCGCTCACGCCGTGCGAGCTGCCGCCGGGAAGCCGCTTCACGCGGTACGCCTGCGGCACCGCGGCGATGGGCGCCCGGGACTGTCCGATCGAGATCCACGCAAAGCCCTTTGGCAGGACCGGTGCGGCCGGAGGCTGCACGCCAGGGATCTGCACCGCCCTCGTCCCGACGACGAGGCCCCCCTGCCACCAGATCAGGGGCCCGGGCGGCACGGACCCGAGCGGAGCTGTGGCCTCCCTGCCGCTTGCGATGAAGAGCGCATGCAGCGTCCGCCGCGGATCCAGCCAGAGCACGAGGCCGCGGACGGCAAGCGCCGAGCTGTAGCTTCCCGCGACAGATCCGATCGTCGCCAGAGTGCCTGCCCGCGCTCCGGAAAGCGTCAGCAACTCCAGCATCCGCCCTTGCGCGGTTTGGGCGGCGAAGAGGGCGTAGCCCCCCGTCACCCCGAGGATCGTGAGCTGCGCCTGGGACGCCGGCAGAACGGCAAGGCGCGTCGCGGTGTCAAGGAGGTCTTGCCGGCCCGCGCTCGGATGCGAGACGTACACACTCCAGCCTGCGCTCGGTCGCGCGCCCTGCGGCAGCGCCGCGTAACCGGGCGGGAGGGCGATGACGACGCCGTACTCCGTGCCGGCCACCTGCAGCTGCGGGCTCTTGCCCGTGTCCGCTGTCTTCGGGACCCAGAGGAAATCGGCGCCGATCGGCTCCTTGTGCATCCCACGCGAAGCCGGCGAAGGGCTGCCCGCGGAGCTGGCAGGCGCCGGCGCGGCCGGATGCGAGGCCTGCGACGGCTGC
>JAKAPV010000040.1 GCA_021806845.1 Bacillota bacterium
CATGCCTTCGCCCGGCCCGAGCTCCGAGACCTCCTCCAGCAGTGGCGTGAGCGTCGGCGCCGCCTTCTGCAGGGTGGCCAAGAGGCTGACGATGTCCGGACTGGTCAACAGGTCGAGCGCCGCGATCGTTGACTCAGCCACGCCGCCCAACCGATTGATCATGCGCGGCGTCACAGAGGCCAGGGCCGCCGACGCCAAGCTGCTGCCCTCCTCGCGGAAGTTATCGACCAGACTGTGTTCCTCCAGCGCCATCTGTCGCTTCCTCCCCTACATCACGGCTTTGAGATTCGCCCAGTGGATGCGGTTGTACGTCTGTTTGAACCAATGCACAGCGTTCGTCGGCTGCGGAACCTTCGGCGGGTTGAGGTAATCGAAGCTGATGAAGGTGGCCCGCTCGAGGCCGGTCTCGATGAAGCAGAACGCTCGCCCGCTGTACAGGTAGGCGGGGGGAGATCCTTCTGCCAGCAGCCCCACGAGGTTGTCGGCCAGTACCTCGGCCTCGAAGTGCGCCACAGAACCGGCTTTGGAGATGGGCAGGTTCGTCGCGTCGCCAAGGACGAAGACGTCGTCCCTGCCGTTCAGGTTGAGCCGGTTGCGGTCGGTGGGGTACCAGTTTCCGGCCTCGGCGAGTCCCGACAGCGCACCCAGTTCATCGCCGCGGTGCGGTGGAATCGCGACGAGCAGGTCATAGGCGATGTCCGTGCCCTCCAGCGAGTGGACGACCTTCTGGTCCGGCTCGACGGACTCCATATTGAAGAACGTCTCGACGCGAACGCCGCGATGCTCCAGCTCCGGCTGCGCCCACTCCGCCACGGACGGAATGGAATGCGCCCGACCGAGCGGATAGGTGTAGACGAGTTCGGTCTGCTCCCTGATTCCCCGGACGCGTGCCCACTCGTCGAACATCATGGTGAACTCGAGCGGGGCGACGGGGCACTTGTGGGGCACTCCGACGGTCAGGACGACCCGGCCGCCCGCAAAGCGGCGCAGCTCGTCCCTGAGCTGAAGGGCTCCCTCCAGCGTGTAGAACCAATGGGCCCCCTCCGAGAGCCCTGGCACTTCTTGCAGGTTGAGGCCGGAGCCGGTCGCGAGCACGAGATAGTCGTACCGGAGCGCCTCACCGCCCGCCCGCTCGACCACCTTGCCCTCGGGGTCGATGCGCACCGCGCGGTCGTGGACGAACTCGATGCCCGGCGCAAGGAGTTCCCTGATCGGTCGGATCAGTTGCGCCGGCCGCATCAAGTCGAACGCGACGTACAGAAATCCCGGCTGATAGATGTACTCGTCCTTGTCGCCGAGCAGCGTGACACTGATCTCGCCATGGGCGATCTCGCGCGAGAGGTCTCGCGCCACGAAGTTCGCCACCATCAAGCCACCGGTCCCGGCGCCGACGATCACCAGTCGCTTCATGGTCAGCGCACCTTGCGCACGGTGATTTCGTCATACTCTCCGTGCGCTTCTACCCCGATGAACTCCTGTCCGGCTTTTCCGGCCCAGAGTGGAATGTCTTTCTTCGATCCCGAGTCGTTCGACAGCACCGCAATCACTTGCCCAATCTCAGCGGACTTGATTGCCCGAATCAACTCCATCAGCGGTCCGGGACAGAAACTGCCGCGAGCATCGATGACCATTATGTTGTCGGCCATGTCGTCACCTGATCCTTTCACGTTCAACCGTGCCCATCTCAATTAGCCTAGTTTTAGTGCCATCGCTCAATTTTCGTTCGGACCACATTAGACGTCCCCTCTGTCGCCCTTTCGGAAGGACAATGGGCCGTGTAGCGCGTCGCTTTTGGCCAGGCCGCCGTCCATTTGTCCAGCCATCCGACGGCTGGCCTCACTGACTGGCCCTGGCCGCTCGCTCCAGCCGGGCCGACAGAGCGGCAGAAAAAGAGCCGCCATGGCGTCGGCCGGAAAGTGCAGCCGTGCGTTTGGCGGCCGAAGGTATACCATCCACCCATTTCAGCGTCAGAGGCGAAGCGAGGCGTTCACGAGGCTGCGTCAGCATACAGAGCGACATCGTTCAGTACACCGCGTACCGGATGTCGCCGCGCAGCATGAATGAGCTTTCCGGAAGGAATGCGCAACCAGACGCTGGAAGCTTTCCAGCGTAAACTGTGGAGACTCTCGCCGGGCCGTTCGGGGCCCTTGGACGGGGTCATCTCCACGCAGGAAGATCAACCGGCGCATGGCGGACGGCTTTCCTCTGTGCGCTGAGAGGTGTATTCGGAGATGGACTTCGCGAGCGTTCGGGAGCAGCTGTACGAGCTGTACCATGCTGGCTCCCACGCGGAGGCAGCGGACCTCGTCACGCAGGAAGCTGCCAAGCATCCGCAGCATGCGAATGAACTCGGATACTGGCGGCTCTGCCTGGCAAATCTGCTGGGAGATCGGCAACTGGCACTCCAAATCCTCACTGACGCGGTCGCCGATGGGCGCTGGTATTCGCTTCGCATGTTGCGGCAGGACCCCGACTTGGCGACGCTTCAGGGAGATCCCGAGTTTGAACGGCTCGTCGAGGCGTGTGAAGGTCTTCGAAACGCCGCCCAGGAAACGGTCGAGGCCCGTCGTTTGACCGTCGTGCCGCACAAAGCGTCGCCCACAACCGCGCTGCCCCTTCTGGTGGCGTTGCACGGGAACGGCAGCCGAGCCGAGGCCGAACGAACCCACTGGCTGTCCGCGACGAAGCAAGGCTGGCTGTTGACGCTGCCGCAGTCGAGCCAGGTGGAAACACCGGACGGCTTCAGTTGGTGGGACCGGGACTGGGCCGTGCGGGAAGTCCTCCGTCACGTGGACGAGGTGGCCGCAGAACGCCTGGTCCAGCCCGACCGCATCGTGATCGGCGGGTTTTCCGCAGGAGCCGGCTTGGCGATGCGGCTTGCACTAGGCGGTGAGCTTGCCGCTCGAGGATTCATCGCGGTAGCCCCCGCACTCCAACGCCCTGAGGAGATCCGCTCCCTATTGCAGGCGAACGTCCCGGCCCGGCTCCGAGGCTATCTGATCGTCGGTGGTCAGGACCAAAGGTCTTGCGAGCTTGCACAAACGGCAAAGTCCCTGCTCGAGAGCTATGGCATTCCGTGCGAGCTTGAGACACACCCCAAGATGGGGCACACATTTCCTCGCGCCTTCCGTCCAATCCTCGACCGAGCCCTTCGGTGCATCATGAGTCCGGTTCCCTGACGCGCAAAAAACCATGCGCATTGGCCGCGGCATGCGATGCAGGGTTCGCATGTCTCGCGGCTTGAGCCCAACCTCTAGGTCGGCGGCAACCGCACCCAGCGCACCCCTTGCGGCGTCACGAACGTGAGGAGGTTTCCGAAGAGCTCCGGCAAGGAGCCCGGCACGCGGTACGCGCGGCCGCTGCCGATCTGGAAGACGCAAGGCGAGCCGTCCCACCAGGTGACGTAGCCCGCGCCATAGCTTGGATGCGACGGAAAATCCCCCGGCACCGTCAAGCGCGCCAGCCCGCCGCCTTCGAGCAGGTAGATGGCGCCGTCGGTGCCGCTGAACATCGTGAACAACATGCCGCCATGGATCGGCACGATCGACGTGATCACGCCCGGGCCCTGCCACAGCACCTGCCGGTGGCCGCCCGCCTGGGGGACGGAGATGATCTCCGCGCTTGCCCCACCGGCTGGATCGACGGGATTGAGCGCGGCATAGAGGCGCGGCCCGTATCCGGAGACGGCGATCACGTCGTGCCGGGCGCGGTCGCTGTCGAGGGAGATGAGGTCGCGGCAGGGCCCCTGCGGCAGCCGGCAGGAGACTGCGGCCGTCCGGTCCGCGGTACGCGTATCGCGCACGGCGAGAAAGTCGAGATATCCCCCTGTAATCGTCGGCAGCGCCGCGACGTCGCCCCTGTCGTCAGCGGGCAGCTTGAGTGCCCAAGCCCGCCCTCCGGACAATCGCTGCAGCTCCAGTGGCAGCGTGGCGGGCCCGGATTCCGGACCGACCTGGTACGCGAGATAGCCCTCGCCGATCGCGGACGACGTCGCCACATCCTTGGCGCGGCCGGGAGCGATCCGAACGAGCAGCCGGGGCGGAGCTCCCTCGGTGCCCTGCAGGTAGAGCCCATCCGCGGGTCCAGAGGCAGACGGCCAGGCGGCGAAGAGCAGCCCGGTGTCCTGGGCGTAGCCGGCCGGAGGAGACCCAAACCTGGAGAGCAGTCCCGTCGGGAGATTGTCCGGCAAGGGTACGGGCCGGACCGCCCTGTAGACGCGCACCGCCGCAGGCGGCGGCAGGGGCGCGGTCGGCCCGACGCCCGGCGCAGGGTACGTTCTGCAGCCGGTCAGAAGTATGCAAGCGGCGAAGAAGCCTGCCACCCTACCTGGGCGATACAGCATACCAGCGATCCGCCTCCGCCCCTGCTGCACAGGTTTTGAGTCTATGCCCAGAGGTACGGTTCAGCATGGCGCATCTTGCGTCGCCATTCGGCATGCTTAATCACCTTGCGGCGGGTCGGCACGGGCCGTACGTTCCCGACACATTGGCTCGCCATGCGATATTTCGATGGCACGTATGCCGCTACGCATCGCCTGACTCGCGGCGAGTGTGCCTATGCTGAATTGCCAGATAGGAGATGGTCGTGATGGCACCTGGATCTGCTGCGGCCCTGGCTCGCACCAAGGTGGAGGATCTCGCGGCGTTCGCAGCCGATGCGCGATGGGAGATGCTCTCCCCGGCTGCACAGTCTGCACTGAAGATCCGGATACTCGATGCGCTTGGCTGCGCTCTGGGCGCCTTGGGTGCACCGCCGGTCCGTGCGGTGCGCGAGCTCACCCTGGCGCTCGGGGGCAACCCGCTCGTCACACTGATCGGCGGCGGGAAGTCCGCACCGGACCGAGCCGCTTTCTTGAATGGCGCCGCCGTGCGATATCTCGACTTCAACGACGCCTACCTCGCGCCGCACGAAACGTGCCATCCAAGCGACAACGTCGCTCCGGTGCTGGCCGCAGCAGAGTACGCACAACAAAGCGGCCGCGATCTCCTCACGGCGCTCGCCGTGGCATACCAGGTGCAGTGCCGCCTGTCGGACGTGGCACCGGTGCGCGGAAAGGGCTTTGATCACACCGTGCAGGGCGTGTACGCGAGTGCGGCGGGCGCAGCACGCGCCATGGGGCTCAGCGCAGCCAAGACCGCACAGGCGATTGCAATCGCCGGCACGGCCAATAACGCGCTGCGCGTCACGCGTACCGGCGCCCTCTCGCACTGGAAGGGCCTCGCCTATCCCCACGCCGCGATGAATGCCGTCCACGCCGTCCTGCTTGCGCAGAGCGGCATAACCGGCCCGCGCGAAGTGTTTGAAGGGAACAAGGGACTCGAGCAGGCCATTACGGGACCGTTCGAGCTCGACTGGGCGCGGGAGGATCTAGACCGTGTCACCCAGACCATCACAAAGCTCTACAATGCGGAGATCCACGCGCAGTCCGCGATCGAAGGGCTGCTGACCTTGCGGCGCGAGACGAAGGTCCCTGCGGACGCGCTGTCCTCGATCACAGTCGATATCTTCGACGTCGCCTTTCACATCATCGGAGGGGGCGAGGAGGGCGGCAAGACGCGGGTGCAGCGCAAGGAGGAGGCCGATCACTCCCTTCCCTACATGCTCGCGGCTGCCTATCTCGACGGTGGACTGTTGCCCGCTCAGTATGCGGAGGAGCGCATCACCCGCAGCGACGTGCAAGATCTTCTGCGCCGCGTGGAGGTCCGCGCCGCCCAGAACTACAGCGCGCGGTTCCCGCAGGAGATGGCCTGCCGCGTCACGCTGCACACCCGCGACGGCCAATCCTACACCATCGAGCAGAGAGACTACCTCGGCTTTACGACCCGCCCCTTCACCTGGGAAGACGGTGTCGGCAAGTTCCGCAGGCTCGCGCGGACGGTCGCCCCCGATCGCGTCCACGCCATCGTGGACACCGTCGCGCACCTCGAAGAGCACCGCGTCTCCGATCTCACGTCCCTGCTGGCAGACGTCCGCATTCCGGAGGAGGAGTAGAGATGCAAGAGCGAGCGTTCTCCTTCCTGCGCACCAACCGCCGCCCCGCGAAGCCCCGCTTGAGCGGCGTGACCGAGATCCGCGGCCCATACTACAGCGTCGTCGGCCGCCGCTTGCTCGCCGACATCCTCGAAACGGCGGGAGACTACATCGACATCCTGAAGTTCGCGGGCGGCTCGTTCACTCTGCTCCCCGAGCGTGCCCTGCGCGAGATCATCGAGCTCGCGCACGCGCACGACGTCAAGGTTTCTACCGGCGGCTTCCTCGAGCACGTCCTGACGCAGGGACCCGACGCGGTCGACCGCTACCTGGCAGAGTGCCGCAAGCTCGGGTTCGACATCGTGGAGATCTCCACAGGCTTCATCACCATGCCGGTCGATGACATCCTCCGCCTCGTCGGCAAGGTGGCGGAACTCGGCATCCTGCCGAAGCCGGAGGTCGGAGTGCAGTTCGGCGCTGGCGGTGCGACGCCGGCCGCGGAACTCGCTGCGGAAGGCGTGGCGGACCCTGCGCGCGCGATCTCGATCGCCCGGCGCTGCCTCGACGCGGGAGCCTACATGATCATGATCGAGTCAGAGGGCATCACGGAGAGCGTGCGCGCGCCGCGCACCGACATCGCGCAGAGGTTCGCGGCGGAGCTCGGCATTGAGCGGGTGATGTTCGAAGCAGCCGACCCCAGCGTCTTCGACTGGTATGTGAAGCAATACGGGCCCGAGGTGAACCTGTTCGTGGACCACAGCCAGATCCTGCAGCTGGAGTGCTTGCGCGAGGGGCTCTGGGGCACGAAGGACCTTTGGGGCCGCGTTTTGACCTACTAAGTCCATGGGAGGGGTCTGCGATGGTGGATCGCAGGGCGCCCAGCACGGTGCAGATCTCAGCTCCGACCCGCCCATGCGGAAGGTTGACAACGTGAACGATAGCGGTCTCTCGGCGGTGACTGAGAGGTAGCACGTCGTGCGCCCGCAGCTCTCACCCTGCGGGCGCACATCCGTTTTTGGCACCGTTCGTCAGCGGGCGCCGAGGCCTCCTTCAGTTCGCGGCCGCTGGCGAGGCTGGCGCGGCCAGGGCGCACAACCGCCCGGGCCCGGCCACCCACGGCCCTCTCATCGGTCCGTCTCTCGACCTTCTGCGAGGTCGCGCAGCCGCTCGAGCGCGGCGGACCAGTACCGCTCGTATTTCGCCAGCCACGGTGCCAGCGCGGCCGTCAGCGCATCCGCATCGATGCGGTAGAGCCGCTGCCGGCCGTGCCGCGTCGCGGTGACCAGACCCGCCGCCCGCAGGCCCATCAAGTGCTTGGAGATGCCCGACACAACCAGGTCGGGGAACTCCGCAGCCAGTTGGCTGACAGTCAGCGTGCCGCGTTCGGCCAGCAGGTCGAGGATGCGCCGGCGCGTGGGATCCGAAAGCGCCCGGAATAGGTCGTCGCTGGTGCTAGGCACCGCCGGCGGCCACCAGTTCCGCCAGCCGCTCCAGCAGCTGGTGCCGGTCGGCGCCGCGCTCATAGGCCCGCACCGTGTCGGGCCACCCGGGCCTGCCGATGCCGGCGAAGCCGTCGTGCGTGAGGGTGACTCGCGTGCCGGCGGGCGTTGGGCTCAGGGTGAAGGCCAGCCGCGCGGGATGGACCCAGTCTGCACCCTCCTCCAGCCAGGAAAGGATCATGCCGCCCTCGGGCACCAGCTCCAGTACCGTGCCGCTGATCCACGTGTCAGCCCCGGGGTTGAGCAAGCGATACGCGCCGCCAACACGCAGGTCGATCTCGAGGTTGGGGCTGATCCAGCGCCGCAGCGCCTCCGGCGTCGCCAGCCACCGCCACACGGCGCTGGGTGGGGCCTGGATCTCGATCGAACGGACGACTGCAGGCAAGAAAACCACCTCCGATATATTACCTTGCAGTAATATGTTGTAGAGGTCAAGGGGCCAAGGGCCCCTTCGGTTCGTGGCGATTCACGATGTTGGTTCGGCGAGGGCTTACAAGAAGTCTAGGACGGCGTAGTCAGAAAGCAGCGCGAGATGGCTGCTCGCTGAGCGGCGGACAGAGCCTCCCGGTTCGCGCAGTGCGATCCGGAGGGCCACGCGGCTACATGGTGGAACCCATCCCGGCGGACGACGATGGCCGCCCCATGGCAACATGGCGCCGGCCCGGCGGTCTCGCCCTGGATCAACCTGCACGGTCGTGTGTAGGACACCGCGCGCAACGCGCGTGACCGATGGTACTGTCGCGATGTGATATTTGGCCCGCGGGCTCGGTCCTGCAGCCACCGCGGCGGGGCAGCGGCAGCCTTACGATTTAGAGGGATTCCCATGCGGGTTGTGCGGTGATGCTCGGGCGCGTGCCTGGGCATCGGCATAGTGTTCGGCCGCCGCGCGGCAGTGGCGGTGCGCGCGGGATTGGCCGGACCGCGGAGGCGATTGCGTTGTTCGAGCCAGGATACGTCGAAGACGCGCTGTATACGGTCGTTGCGCGCAGGCCCGTAACGCCAGTGATCGTCGAACTGCGCCTGAAGCCGTGCGCAGAGGCGATGCGCTTTCGGGCCGGCCAGTTTGTCGAACTCTGTGATCCCGCGCATGCGCTGCCGCTGCGCTCCTACTCCGTCGCGAACGCTCCGCGGGCGGATGGGCAGATCACGCTCCTGGTCACGCGCGTGGCGCATGGTGCGACCAGCCTCTGGCTCCATGACAAGCTCAGACCAGGCGACGAGGTGTCGCTGTCGGGGCCGTACGGGACGTTCCTCGTGGATACGGGTGCAGCGCGCCCCTTGCTGCTGCTGTCCGCAGGTTCCGGGTTGGCCCCGGCGCGCGCCCTTGCGGAAGCGGCTCTAGAGGCACGTCCGGATCGCCGCTTGTCGCTCTTCTTTTCCGCGCGCACAGCCGCCGATGCGATAGACCGGCAAACCTACGAAGCGTGGCAGCAGCTGTTCCCGGGTTATCGCTACCTGCTCACGCTGACGCGCGATACCGCAGCGCCGCTGCAGGGCCGCATCCCTTCCCTACTGCCGACGCTCTTTCGGCAGCTGGCCGATCATGAGGTGTTCATCTCCGGCCCGCCCGCCTTCGTCGCTGCCTGCGTCGATGCGGCATTGCGCCTCGGGGCGCCCAGGGCGCGCGTGCATGCGGAAGCCTTCTTCCGGGAGCCCCAGCCTTGGAGCGAGCGCACGGGAACTGAGGAGGAGGAGTACAGGCATGGCTGAGATCTATACGCGGCTCGGCGACGACGGCAGCACGGGTCTCCTGTTCGGTGGCAGGGTGTCGAAGTCGGATCCTCTGATCGACGCGGTCGGAACTCTGGACGAGAGCGTTGCGGCGCTCGGCCTTGCGCGGGCGAGCTGCGCAGAGCCGGCGCTCGCAGAATGCATTCTCGAGGTGCAGCGCGGGATATTCGTCGCAGCGGCGGACCTGGCGGCGAACCCGCATGCCCGGGCGCATCTGGTGCCTGGCACCTCACTCGTGACGGAGCAGATGGTCCAGCGGATCGAGGAGATCATCGACCGGCGAGTAGCCGCCCGGCCCTTGCGCACGGTCTTTCTCGTCCCCGGAGCCACGCACGCCTCGGCGGCTCTCGATCTCAGTCGAACCGTAGTGCGCCGGGCAGAGCGCATGGTCGTCCGGCTCCTGCAGGTCGGTCAGTGCCGCAGCCCGCTTGTGCTCACCTATCTCAACCGGATCTCAGATCTGCTGTACGTGCTCGCCCGCGAGGCTGCCGGTGCAGCGGATGAGCCGATCAGTCACGAGGCTGGCGCTGCGGATCGCCCGCGCGGATGACCGATGATAACGCGCATCCCATCCGCAAGGGGCGCACAAAATGGATGGACTCCTGGACGCAGGCCGCCGCGGGCAGCGGCGGCCGTTCGACGGGCTCGGCGCCTGGCGCAGGGTAGTCTTGCGGCCGGACAGGAGCGCAGGCAACCGGCTGCACTGCCCGCGCGACACAGCACGATCGCCCGGCATCCGTCTCGGACTTTGCCGGGCGTCGCCCGTCAGAGCCGCGGCGCCGGATTCCGGTTCGACTGCTCGCCGCCGGGCATGCGCGAACCGCCCGTAATCAGGCGGTCGGCGCGCTCAAAGGTGAAGTACGCGAGCGTCCAACGCCAGAGGATGGCCACACGGTTGCCGAAGCCGATCAGGTAGAGGATGTGGATGAAGAGCCATGCGGCCCAAGCGATGAAGCCGTGCAGGTGGATGCGGCCGATCCTGGCGACCGCCTGGCTGCGCCCGATCGTCGCCAGCACCCCGCGGTCGCGGTAGCGGAACGCAAGCCGCGACCTGCCTTGCGCACTGCGCAGGATGTTCTCAGCCGCCCACTCCCCCTCCTGGATCGCGACCGGCGCGATGCCCGGCAGCGGGCGGCCTTCCGGCTCGACGAAGAGCGCCATGTCTCCCGCAAGGTACACCTCCGGATGGCCCGGCAGCGTCAGGTCTTGCAGCACGCGCACGCGGCCCGCTGCATCCCGTTCGGCCGACAACCGAGCACCGAGCGAAGAGGCCGACACACCGGCCGCCCAGAGGACCGTGCGGGCCGGCAGAAATCGATCCTGCAGCCAAACCCCTTCCGGGGTGACGTCTTCGACGCTCGTCCTGAGCATCACCTCGACGCCCATCCTGCGCAGCGCCGCCTCCGCCCTCCGGGAAAGGTCCGGGGGGAATGCCGGCAGCACCCGGTCCCCCGCTTCCACAAGGAGGACGCGCGAAGTGGCGGGGTCGATGCTACGGAAGTCGCGGCGCAGCGTCTTGCGCGCAATTTCCTCGATCGCGCCGGCGAGCTCCACCCCGGTCGGCCCCGCACCCACCACGACGAAGTCGAGAAGGGCCTGACGCTCGGCGGGATCTTCGGTGCGCTCCGCCGTTTCGTAGGCGAGCAGGATCCTGCGCCGGATCTCCGTCGCGTCCTCGAGCGTCTTGAGCCCGGGCGCGAGCGGCTCCCACTCGGGGTGAGCGAAGTAGCTGTGCCGCGCGCCGGTCGCGAGCAGGAGGTAGTCGTAGCCGATCTCGCCGCCGTCGTACCGCACCGTCCGGCGTCCGAGGTCGATCCCGCTCACGTCTGCGAGCAGCACCCTCGTTCGCGGGTGCGCCTTCAGCACGTGGCGGATCGGCGCGGCGATCTCGCCGGGGGCGAGGCCCGCCGTCGCCACCTGGTAGAGGAGCGGCTGGAAGAGGTGGTGGTTGCGCCGGTCGAGCACCGTCACCCGAACATTGCCGCGGGCGAGTCTGCGCGCGGCATAGAGTCCTGCGAAGCCGCCGCCCACGATCACGACGTGCGGCCCTGTATCCTTGCGATCGAGCATCTGACCTCTCACCCACCGTAAGGCGCGGCCCGGAGGTCGTCCGCCGCCACTGCTTGCGCGTCGCCGCGGCACTATCCGCGAGCATAGGGGACTCTTCAAGACCTCGTCCGAATGTGCGGCCGCGAGCGGCCGCCGGGCCCAGGATCAGGAGTGGACTGCCTGAGCTACGCGCAGGTCTTCCCGGCGCAGCCGGCGCGCGAACTCGGGGTCCGGAAGGTGGCTGCAGTACGGGTCGCTCTCGAGGGGATCGCCGGTCACGGCGAATGCCCTTGCGCGTGAACCGCCGCAGACCTCCCGGAATTCGCAGTAGCCGCATTTGCCGTGCAGGAGGCGCCGGTCGCGCAGCTGGCGCAGCACCGGCGAGGTGCGGTAGATCTCGCTCAGGGGCCGCTCGCGCACGCTGCCGCACGAGAGCGGCAAGAAGCCGCTCGGGGACACCTCGCCGCGGTGGCTGACGAACACGAAGCCGTCTCCGTCCCCGACCGGCCGCGGGGCCCTGCCGACTCCCCGCAGCGCGCCGTGCGGCCTGGGAGAGATGTCGAGCTGGCGGCGCACTCTCCCATATTGTGGCGCTTCGGTTGTCTTGATGTCCATCCGCGTCGCCTCGGAGAAGCGCGCCAGCCACTGCAGCACTTCCTCGGTCTCCGCGGCGTCGAGAGCGTCCTCGACGTGTCCGCGACCCACCGCGACGAGGAAGAACGCACTCCAGAGCACCGCGCCCAGCGACTCCACGAGCCCCCCGATCTCGGCGAGTTCCTTGCGGTTGACCCGCGACACCGTCGTATTCACCTGCAGCGGCAGACCGATCTCGCGCAGCGTCCCGACGGCATCGAGCGTACGCTGGAACGAGCCCGCCTGACCGCGGAAGCGGTCGTGGGTCTCCGCGTTTGCCCCATCGATCGAGAACGCCCAGCGGCTGAGCCCGGCCGAAGCCAGCTCGCGGATCGCGGGCCCCGTCACGAGCGGCGTCGCAGACGGCGTGATCGAGACGCGCACGCGCTGCGCGGCATACTGCACGATCTCGACGAGATCCGGGCGCTTCATCGGGTCGCCGCCGGTCAGCACGAAGATCGGCTGCGGGCGCATCGCGGCGAGGTCGTCGATCAGCCCGAAGGCCTCCCGGGTGCTGAGTTCCTCCGGATTGCGCATGGGGATCGCCGCGGCGCGGCAGTGCCGGCAATGCAGGTCGCAGGCGCGCGTCGTCTCCCAGATGACAATGAAGGGACTCTCGTCGTAAGGAGACATTGCGCTCACGCCTCCTACCAGTTCTTGAAGAAGTCCCGGTTGATCTCCTTGTAGTGGCTCCACTGCGCCGGCAGGTCGCCTTCCTCAAAGATGGCCTGTACGGGGCAGACCGCCTCGCAGGCGCCGCAGTTGATGCAGTCGTCGGGGTTGATATAGAGCTGCGGCGAATCCGGGGTCTCGTGGATGCAGTCGACCGGGCAGACGTCGACGCACGCCCGGTCCTTCACTCCGATACAGGGTTCAGCGATGACGTAGGCCATCGAGGTTCCCTCCCGCTGCCGGCTAGCGTCGTCCGGTGCCGGGCGGCGCGATGCCGGAATGTCGGCCCCCATCCGGCACCATCGATGCGGACGGAGCGCCGCTCACCAGCCGAATGCTGATGTCGTAGGTCAGGTTTCCAGCCATACGGTAGCATCTCTCGCAACTGCGCGCGGTGTGCGATGACTCAGCTCCAAGGTGACCGCGCACACACGCGCAGGTCCCAGCGGGTTCGCGCCGACGCTGCAGCGCCGCGCCACCTGGGGTGCACGCTACGCGCGAGCCAGTCCCTGGGCGATCTCCAGCATCTGCATTTCACTCGTGCCGAAGAAGATCCGGCTGATGAGCGCGTCGCGCACCCACATCTCGAGCGGCAGTTCGCGCGTGAAGCCGTAGCCGCCGTGGATCTGCAGCGCATCCTGTGTCACCCTGACGGCCGTCTCCGCCGCAAAGAGCTTGGCTTCCGCGGCCTGCAGCGAGGCGTCGCGTCCGGCGTCGAGATCCAGGGCTGCGCGCTGCACCAGCAGCCGTGCGGCATCGATGTCCACGCGCATCCTCGCGAGCATGCCGCCGACGAACTCGTGTTCGCGGATCGGCCGTCCAAACTGCTGCCGCTCCAGGCTGTACGCCGCCGCGGCCTCATAGGCCGCCCGGGCGAGGCCGACGGCCGCCGATGAGATCATCGTGCGTGCGATCTGCAGCACCTGCAGCACGATCTCGAACCCGGATCCCGGCCGGCCGAGCACCGCCTGCTCTGGCACCGCGCAGTCGTCGAGGAACAGTTCGCCCGTATACGAGCCGCGCAGTCCCATGGTCGGGATCTGGCGGCCGGCGCGGAACCCTGGGATGTCTTTCTCCAGCAGGAAGAGCGTCCACGCCTGCGGGCCGGACCCATCCTCGGTCTTCGCGAGCAGCAGCGTGAGGTCCGCCATGCCGCCGTTCGTGATGAAGCGCTTCGCGCCGCGCAGCAGATAGCCGTCCGCGGTGCGCGTCGCGTGCGTGGCCAGCCGTTGCTGCTCGCCCGCAAGGGAGATCTCGAGTTCGGATCCGGATTCCGGTTCCGTCAGCGCGAGCGCGGCGACCCACGGCGCCTGCGTGCTGCAAAGCTGCGGCAGGTAGCGTTGCCGCTGCTGCTCCGTACCCGCGCGCAGCAGCGCGGCCGCGACCAACGACGCCGCGCCGACGGTCGCTGTGACGCCGAAGTTGCCCCAGCCGAGCTCTTCCATCACGACGGCCATGGTCCTGGCCGAGATGCCTGGACCGCCATATGCTGCGGGCACATTCGCGGCGGAAAGGCCGAGCTCTCCTGCCGCCCTCACGGCGGCCCACGGCGTCTCGCCGGTCGCGTCCGCCTGCTGGCCCGCGCTGCGCAGCGTGCGCTGGGCGAATTCATGCGCAATATCCCGAAGCATCTGCGTTTCGGTGTCGGCGCCCTCGTCCCATACCACGGTGCATCGCCTCCCAAGCGCGAGCATGGCATGCGGCAGGCGCGATGCGTGTGATCCATGGTGCTATCGCACTGTGATATTTTTGCCCCCGCCAGCCGGCTGTGCGCACAGCGGCCGGCCGCCCGCTGGGTCACGCTGCGGGGGAGCCATGACGCGAGGCTGCCAATCTAACGCGCTGGGAGGCCAAAACATGACCGAAAGCCCGGAAGATACCGTCGCGCACGAGCTGACCGCGCTGCTCGCGGAGGCGCTCAAGAGGCTGCACGCGCTCGGCGATGCCGACACGGCGAGCACGCTTGCCGCCAGGGCCTGGTCGGTCCTGCGCACCGCGCACCCGAAGCAGGCGCACAAGATGGACGGGCTTCTGCATCTGTTCACGGGCGTGCTGCACCGGCCCTAAAGCCGGCCGCTGCGGCAAAAGCCACCGGCTCAGAAGTCGCGGTCCAGCGATGGCGCACCCCCTCCCGCACGCTCTCGGCGCGCAGGAGGGGCGCAATGCTCGCACAGCGGGGGACTTTGGTCCTAGGACTTTGGCCCTCTATGACGGTAATGGAATTCGGAGACTTTGGACTCTGGCGACCTTCCCGACGCCGCCCTAATGTGGGGGCTAAAGGGAGGGATTTACATGGCCGTGTGGCCGAAAGATTCGGAGAACGACGGTCTACAGGCGCACTTTGGGCCGACTGATCCCGATCCGCGAGCGGAAATCACCCGCTTCCCATTCATCCGTCGCCTGCTCAGGAGCCGCAAGTTTCAGTTCTTTTGGATCCTGCCCAACCAGATTATCTTCTGGGTCGTCATCCTGACCGGTCTATTGGGCGTCGCCTCGCCAACGCGCAACTTCTCCACGGTGATCACTTGGTACATCTGGTTCTGCGCCGTCTTCCTCCTCATGGTCGGCGTGGGCCGCGGCTGGTGCCTGATGTGTCCGTTCGGCGGGTTCGCCGAGTGGGTCCAGCGAATCACGTTCTGGAACCGCCGCCCGAAGAGCCTCACCTTGGGCCGGCGCTGGTCGGAGCGCCTGAGTCGCTACGGCCTTCTCCCCTCGGTGGTTCTGTTTGTCGCCCTCACGTATTTCGAAGAGTTCTACAACATCGCGGCACCGGGAGTTCCAAGGTACACGAGCACGCTCGTGCTGTTCGTGATCGGGCTGGCGCTGGTTTCGTTCCTGCTGCTCGAGCGCCGGAGTTTCTGCCGCTACCTCTGCCCGCTCTCCGCACTGATCGGCACCGTCGGCGCCACCGGCATGGTGACCGGCTTCCGCACGCGCAACCGGCAGGTCTGCCTCGACTGCAAGACCAAGGACTGCATGCGCGGCAGCGAACGCGGCTACCCCTGCCCCTGGTACGAGTGGCCCGGTAGCGCGACCTCCAACCTGATGTGCGGACTGTGCACGGAGTGCTTCAAGAGCTGCCCCTCCGACAACATCGGCCTCTTCGTGCAGAAGCCCCTGACGTCCGTGATCCAGCCGCTTCGCAAGCGCTGGGACATCGCCCTCGGCGTCGCGGCGCTGCTCGGGCTCGTGCTGTTCCAGCAGATCAACGCGCTGCCCATCTACGCCACCGTGGACGCCTGGCTGAACGCGCGCCTGCACTTCCCCGGCTACCCGAA